>JABSPG010000313.1 GCA_013214445.1 Ekhidna sp.
AAAGATGGTAAGACAGAACTAACCTGTAAAATCAGCTCATACGTGAAGCCAGGGTTTATCTACAACCTTTGGAACCATTCGCAAAAGCTCTTCTGGAGTAGATTCAAAGGATGGGCAAGAAAGTCCGTTAAGAAAATTACTGGCTAGTAAATCGACGCAGCTTATGAATCATTCTTTGATGTTCAGTATAAACTCACTGATTCGTGAATTTGTAGCGTATAGCACGCCAACTTCATTCATATAGGGAGTCTCTGGATTGTTTAGGTGAAGTGACTCTCCATGGGAATCTGAAACCGACAGGTAGGATTCTTCGAAAAAAAGACGCGTGGCTGCATAGTCCCAGATGCA
Organism: Ekhidna sp.; assembly: GCA_013214445.1. GTDB lineage: Bacteria > Bacteroidota > Bacteroidia > Cytophagales > Cyclobacteriaceae > Ekhidna. Next base: position 349 of record JABSPG010000313.1, read on the forward strand.
TCCCCCTCCTATACTCTTCTTAGGAAATTTGAAGAAAACGCTATCTGCGGATTCCAGAACACCTATTATATTTCTTACCGCACCGTACGAATCGAAAATCGTTAGCTCGTCAAAACCTAATTCAAACACATAGTCCTTTAGCAGCTTTGCCACGTTGTTATAGTTAGCTATGCCTTGCAGGCTTTTGTCCATGTGCCATACGAATGTGCCATTGCTTACTGGACGATTGAATGATCTGCCGTTAAGTTTCACCCCACTCCCTTTGATGGCGGAGTAGCATCGGTCAAAATCTGGTACATACACCACTCCCAACACGGGATCTCCATCCTTGGAAATGAGCGCGATCGTTACGGAATATCCCGTCCTGCCCTCAACGAATGCCAGGGTGCCATCCATAGGGTCTACACTCCAAAAATGAGATTTGATCAGTCGGGAACCATCATCCGCTGATTCCTCTGTCAGCAAGCCAAGATCATATTCTGCCAGTGTAGGGTTCAGTTTTTCCAAAATGAGCCGCTGCGCTTCAATGTCTACTTCCGTAACTACCTGTGCTGCTTTCGTATCACCTGTTGCTTTGTACCTACTCGCATGGTGCTGATCAAATTGGGACTGAATATAGTTACCAGCTACAGTTGCCGCCTCAATAGCAACCTGTTCTAAGTCCCTTAGGTCTTGGTCAATTGGCTTCATTGGTTTCAAGCTTATTTAATACTTCTCTGGTAATTCCCAAACTGTAGCTATGCATCTTCCAGTGCCCCGGACTCCAGCCATCTAAAAAGCGATAGAAATCCGCCCAGGCATAGGCATATAACTCTTGCCACTCATTTTTAAGCAACTGAAAATCAATGGATTTATCAACTGCTATCTCAAGTTTTTCAAAGTAGTGATCAAGGAGCTCTTTCTCCAGTCCTTCGCACGCTGCTTCTTCAAAGCAACTACTGATCAAATATGCCACGTCCTTCATCCCGCATCCCTTACCAACATACTGGAAGTCAACGGCTGCCACTTCATTTTCTTTGTTGAAACAAAAGTTGGCCAGCTTAGCATCCCCATGAACAATCGTCTGAAAGCGACCTTCCTTCAGCTTCTGATCAATGGATTTTGCGGCATGCTTCAAAGGGGCATTTTGCATTTTACTCCATTCATCTGGTCGTGTATCCAGATGCCAGTAGGTTCCTTGTGGCCAGAGTCCAGTGGCAGGATCGTTCATAAAGTTGGCATGAAAGGAAGCTAGCCATCCTAAACATGCCTTCGCCTGCACCACAGAGACTTCATTATGATGCAACCGAATGTCGTATCCAGCAAAGTCAAGATCTTCCATAATCAGCAGCAGCTCCTCTCCTTCTGAATACGTGAAATAGATCTCTGGAACTGGACAATTAGTAGTGGTTCTTTTGGCATAATCTTCATACCAAACCTGTTCTACTTGATAGGACTTCAGCTTACGCTGATGGGAAAGATTCGTATTCCATCCCCTGGGGTGGTTATTTCGATCTGGTAGTTGAATGTGCTTGACAATGACGCTACTGACCTTACACTCACGTAGGTACACTCGCTTTATCTCTCCATACCCACTCCAGAGCGACTGCACAGGCTCCAGTTGGTCAATAGCCTTTGCATTTGTTATCTGAAGAATATGTGTAGACACATCAATCACTACTTATAGTATTTTAGATAGACTTACGCGCACTTGATCACCGATCTGATAGGCTTCCACCTCTGATCGAACCCGTATCTGCTCTTCGCCAACCTGGATGACAAGCAGATCGTATCCACCATGGTATTGTCTTTCTACAACCGCACCATTTCCTCCGTGGGCATTCTTAGATAGCGAAAAATCTTCAGGACGTGCTAATATGTGTCTTTCCTTCTCTTCCCCCCAATCGGTAGCTTTCAAAAGCTGATATTCTCCAAATAGTCCAGCTACATAGTCGTCATTTGGCGCTTGATAAATATGCTTAGGAGCCCCTGTTTGATAAATGCCTCCATTCCTTAGCACCAAGACTTCATCTGCCCAAGGCAACAGGTCTGTTGGCTCGTGGGATACCATCAGGATAGTCATACGTTCCACCTGATCCAGCTGATCAATGATCCGCTTCATTTCTCTTTTATGAGGCGGATCCAAATTAGAATACGGCTCATCCAAAAGTAGCACTTCCGGCTTTCGTAATAGTGTCTTAGCTAAAGCTACTCGCTGGCGTTCACCACCAGATAGTTCTCTGGTCTCGTTTTCAAGTAGGTGATTAATGTCGCAGAGTTCAACGACTTCATCTACTTCTTCATCATCAAAGGGATGCACGAACAAAAACTCTGATACGGTTATGAACTTGGGTAGCTCGAATGACTGTGACAAATAGGCTATATCCGGATGGCCCGCAATGAGCCGATCCAGTTTCGGGTAGACATCTTCATTATTATACAGCACTTGACCCTGATCTGGTTTGCCCAATCCCCCTATGATTCGCAAGAGTGTCGACTTGCCAGAACCTGTCTCTCCTGCTAATCCAATCTTAGCTCCCAGCGGAATTTTGAGTTCTTTACAGGAAAAAGCCAAATGATCTCCTTCATAGTGCTTTTGGATATTATGTAATTCAAGTACGGACATCAATTGTGGAACACCAGATTATCATTCACTGTTCGCCGCAAAGATGAATCGACAGCTATGAAAACCATAGCTAATCCGATATTTTCATTTCCACATTCATTTATGGATCATAGGAGGATTTCCAATAGGGAAAGGAATCTAGCTTCATTAATGCTATTGGCTGATTATTCCGTCAACGTGCCATGGATAGGTAACAATTAGAATAGATAGGTGGTTATGCTTTAGATAAAAAATATAAATCAACACTTATCTATATATCATTGATCTTTAAACACTAAATAGAAGACATCCATGGAAGATTCGCATGTCAGAGAAATTGAAATGTATGAGCAGGCAAATGCCTACCTAGACGATCACATCGCTGTTTGGATCACCGTTCCAATAATTAGCAACTATAAAAACAAGGTTCATCAACTGATCCCACTGATGAAGCAAGCCATGGACGGTACTGAGGACACGTCGAAGATCCATTTAGGACAAGCCATTTTGCATATAAAGAAGCAAATAGCAGACAAAATGGACATCCTAGATGATACACTGGAAGCTTATGCCGAGGACATCAATGATAATGAATTGAGGAAGCAAGCAGCCAATCATTATTCGGATTACTTTAGTTTGGCTTACGATGAGTTTGTTCCAAAGGTCACCTCTATGATTGCATTGTTGGAAGCTCATGTCGGGGATATGTATGACTATGGTCTGGTTCAAGATCAGATCGATGATGTAAAACTGAACTTGGATGAATACCAGGAGAGCCTAGGAAAGGAGATTACCTACAATATAGCGGCAAAGATCACCAAGCAAAATATCAATGAGTTACTTGAAGAAGCACGGACCTTTGCTGAAAAACTGGATAGGGTCATGAAGCGATTCAAAAGGTCGGACTTCACTTTCTATAATGGCTATGTAGCTTCTCGAACGCTGGTAGCTTATTAGAACTTTACTTACAGATCGTGAATTTTGGAGGGTTGGGCATGCTAATAGAAACCTGATCTACTTGAGCTACAGGTGAAATCAAACGAATGTTGCCCCCTCCGATTTTTGGATTTGAATGCTCTGCGCCGTGTACATGAGCTGGGTTGCATTCTTCCGCAAAGTCCATCCCACGATCGTGAATGATAATGATTTTGTCGAGCACGTCGTTTGCTGTGCCGGAATTGATTTCCCACAAATCAGTGCTTAAAGTGAAGTAGCCATTGCCATCTGCATCAATTGGCACGTTACCTACATCGCCGGCAAACAACTTATTCCATGATCGACCTAAACTTAGCTCTGAACAGCTTGCATAAAACGAACCTCGATTCCAATGTCTTCCTGGAGTCTCTAGCGATCCATTGTGTATGTGAACGGCCTTTGCGGTGTTTGGCGTCATACCCGCTAGGCGAATTTCAAGGGTCACAACTGTGCCCGCTTGTGAAAAGGATGCTGTTCCAATCTCCTTCGTTTCCGTACGATACGAACCCTCTTCAATTTGCGCTAAAGTCACAAAGTTTGCTTCTGCAAAAATGTCTGGTTCCAAGATTTGCTCTGTTTCAGATTGTCCACATGAAAAAGCGAAAAGTAAAAAGACTGCAACTATTCTCATCATACCCATAAAGCTACTTTACGATAAAACAAAAACGTCGTTTAAAACCCTAAAGTTTGATCCGTAATAATCTTAATAAAGAGGTCTTCTTACGTGACTTTTTCTGGCTTAGCAGTTTTTGTCTTGTATTATGAACAAACTTTAGTTCTAGATCGTTTTGAAAAATCTGTAAATGAATACGGCTAGCTAATGAATGAAAGACAAACAACCAACGCCCTCCTGCTCATTATCGTAGTACCGCTGGTTTTTTATTTGTTGAAAATCCTTTCATTCATTTTCATACCATTGGTATCAGCAATGTTTATTGCCCTCCTATTTTTACCCTTGATGCGCTGGTTTAGACGTAAAGGGGTGCATAAAGCATTTGGAATCACATTCGTAATCGTTATCCTAGTCGCATTCTTCAAATTACTAGGCGAACTGATCAAGCTTTCCAGTGGAGAGATTCTCGCAACCGACAACACCTTTTTTGAGAAAGCTAAATACAAAATCGTGGATTTGGTGACACAGCTCGAGGTGTTCTTTGGTGTTCAGTTTCTGCAGGGAGAATCCATGATCGGTTCCTTTATCCAAAAGGACACCATTGTAAAAAACTTTGCCCCGACAGTAAGCGTACTTTCCGACACAGTATCGATGACGCTGATCACACTATTTTTTATGGTGCTTCTCTTGGCAGGATCTTTAGACATTCAGAAGTTGCTGAACAATACCATTTTGAGGCAGTCCTATTCCTCTATCAAAACCTTCATGAAAGTAGAACGGGATTTGATCACATTCATCAAGGTAAAGTTCTTTGTAAGCTTTTTGACTGGTCTTGGCATTGGCATTGCTTGCTGGGGTTTTGGGGTCAGCTTCCCGGTGTTTTGGGGGCTAT
>JABSPG010000314.1 GCA_013214445.1 Ekhidna sp.
CTCTCTTTCAAAAAATGATGTAGCAGTGAAGGCGGTCATTAAAGTTCAAGGTGAATATAAGGACTATGTAGCTGAACCAATCTTTATCATTCGGGACAGAGAATACGTAGGAAGAATAGATGATCAAGTAAATGATTTGGCATTTCGAGTGTCAGTACAAAACATTATTCCCCAGGAAAACTCATTATCCTTAGCTTATCAAACCACACAGAAGGACTGGATCATTATGGAGGCAGTAAAGAAGCCATGGATCAACCTTTTATGGATAGGGACATTCATGCTAGTGATCGGATTTATTGTTGCTATTCGACGTAGGTACTTAGAGTTCGTCAAGATGCGCAACAAAGGTGTCGAGGTATAGCAATCAGATTTGAAACTATAAACTCGTACTTTTGCTAAATGAGCAAGGTAGCAATCATTGGATATGGAAATGTTGGCTATCATCTGGCCAACAAAATAGCCTCAAAAAGACATGAAGTAACCATTTTTTCGAGAAGCCGGCCCGAGGACTATATCTTATCTCTGGAACAATTGGATCCTTCTGCCTTTGACTTCATTCTACTGACTGTACCAGATGATAAAGTCAAAGAAATATCAGATTCGATAGATGTATCGGATGCAGTAGTATTGCATACCTCAGGTTCAAAACCTATTTCGGAACTTAGCAAACATAAAAAGCATGGTGTAGTATACCCTCTGCAGACATTCAGTAGAAACAAGGAAATTGATTTTGGCACCCTCCCCATCTTTGTTGAAGGTTCTGATGAAGGGGAAAAAGATATTTTCACATTTGTTCGGACTTTCAGCGACGATGTTAGCCTACTCACTTCCAGTAACAGATCCAAACTACATTTAGCAGCGGTCTTTGCCTGCAACTTTTCTAATCATATGTTTCACATATCCGAAGTATTATTAGGTGAGTTAGATATGAAGTTTCAAGATATACTTCCTCTCGTAGAAGAAACTTTCAAAAAAGCAGTCGAACTGAATCCTTCGAACGCTCAGACAGGTCCAGCGATGAGGGAAGATGCTGAAACCATAAAAACACATTTGGATATGTTGAGAGATGTTCACACCAGAAATATGTATAAAATCATTACCGAAAGCATCCAAAACCATAGGTGAATCCTTCCATAAGCGATACCAAAGGCTTTCTTAATGCTAGCAGAATTCCCAATCTACTAATAATAGCTGCCACGCAGTTTATTGCTGCCTATGCACTCTTGGATCAACCCCTTGAAAATTTAAGAAAACCTGAATTCCTGCTATTCATCTTTAGTACGGGACTGATTGGAGCTGCTGGGTACATTATAAATGACTATTTCGATCAAAAGATCGACATGGTGAATAGGCCGACCACTGTTATCGTTGGGACGTCATTGCGGAGAAGACTTGCCTTATTTTCTCATATAGCCTTGACTTCCCTAGGGATTGTGATTGGTTTCTTGATTGATCCTTTCGTAGGTGCTATTCATATTTTCTCAGCTGGAGCTCTATGGACCTACAGTTCCTTTTTAAAAAAATGGATCCTGCTAGATACCCTTACCATTTCCTTCCTGACAAGTCTGACACTGCTCCTCTTGCTTGTTTTTTTTCGAACGTTTAATCTTTTAGTCCTCGCCTATGCAATGTTTGGGTGTGTTACAATCTTCATCAGAGAAAGTCTAAAGGACATAATAAGTGCTAAGGGGGAGTTGCAGTTTGGGATGCAATCTGTTCCGATAGTGTGGGGAGTAAGAGGAGCCAAAGTAGTCATTTACCTAGCAGGACTCGCTGGCTTGAGTATGGTTGCTTTCTATCTGCTATCTATACCAAACTGGAATGTCCGGCTTTTCTTCTCAGGAGTTTTCGTCTTGGTTATTTGGGTCACTTTCAAGTTGATCCATGCAGACAAGCAGCGGGACTTCAAACAGATCAAAACATATATAGATGCGATCATTGTTGCAGGTTTATTGAGTATGCTACTGATCTAAAGCCACTCATTCATTCTACTAATCGTAAAGCCTCCCACCTCCCATGCAATGACTCCACCGAGGATCACTGCATATAGCAACTTCAACCCAGTAGCTGTAACAAAACCTAAAAAAGAGCCGAAACCAGACTTGAAGGCAGCTTTTATACGGTTTCCCCCATAAAGATCTCCAATAATTGCTCCTAAAAGTGGGCCGAGAATGATGCCCATCGGAATTGGTAAGATTATACCCAAGATAGTGCCGATCATTCCACCAATAACCCCAGCTCTGGTACCCCCAAATTTCTTTGTTGCAGCGATCGGCAACAAATAGTCTGTGAAAATCACTGCTACTCCAATGGCTCCCCACACAACCAAAGAAGTAGTGCTAAACTCTGTACCATTTGCAATATTGTGAGTGCAAATAAGTGCTCCATATGTTAGTAAAGGACCTGGTAGTGGAGGTAGTATCGAAAAAATAATCCCGCCTGCTATTAGTAACACCGAAAGAACAACAAGTAAAGCCTCCATTCAGAACTCTTTAAATATTTCGTCTCGTACATATGACCACTCAGGCCTTATTATGCTGTAAATCACGGTATTCCTTCGCTTATTTCCTTGGGTATACCTGTGATTTCGCAAAGTCCCGTCGAATTTTGCTCCTATCTTCTCCATTGCTCTTCTTGACCGTACGTTTTCCTCATCGGTCCTTAGTTCTAAACGCTCAACTCCCATCACCTCAAAGGCATGATTTAGCATTAAAAACTTCACGTGCTTATTGATTCCAGTGCCAATGTGTGACTGAGACAGCCAAGTCCAACCAACCTCAAGGGTCTTTTCGGTCCAACTGATATGCCCATAACTTGTGGAACCAATAACCGCATTTGTGCTATTTAGGATTACTGCATAAGACATCATTTCTCCATTGCTAGACGATTCAAGCCTGCTAGTCATCCACTTTTCCAGTCTGTCCGGGTCTGTCAAATCCTCTGTATACCATTTCCAAACATCTGACCCTCGAGTCAAAAGACGCATAGATTGTATATGGATCTTTGTCAATGGCTGGAGAGTCACTAGTTCTCCCCGCAATGGAACATACCATTCATTCATAAGTAAAAATCTATTTTCAAAGAAATCCTGATGCAATACAGCCTTTTCAGTATTGAATCACAACAAGTCGAAAAATAAAAATACCTATTGAATGTCTATGCTTAAGGTTAAAAATTCTATTCTATTTCATTGAAACTAATTCTCTCAGCTCCGACGATATGCCAATTTGAGCTTGTCTGTGCGTATACAATCAAGGAGGCGTCATCTCCCTTTAGGTCTTCAGGAATACCTAGTGCAAAAATATTTTCTTGACCATTGAAGCTCCTGGAATCAAAAGCACGAACAACGTTATCGTGAGAAAGGGTTCTTCCTCGATTTTCCCCTCTCTTAACATCCTGAGAAAGCTTCTTTTCCACAATAGTAACATTTAATAGCAAATCAACAGCTTCTTCGGATGACACTTTGAAGATAATTTTCTCTGCTGTTTTTGTATCAATTGAAACGTTCAAAAAGAGATTATATGGAATAAGGGATTCTACCCTAAGCGCTCGCCCTAGTTCTTGCCTATTTGAGCCCACAAATTCATGCTTACCATTCACGATCATTTGAGGTGTATAGATCGAATTCAATCTAAACTTTCTTCCGTATGCCCTCTGCCTCTGTGTATGGTCTGCATTCGCATAAGGATCTTTCCAACCAATGTAATCCCAATAGTCTACATGAAATGACAATCCCAACACCTCGACTTCTTCTGAACTACTATTAATCACATTAGATAAAAGGCGATCTGCTGGGGGACAGCTGGAACATCCTTCAGAAGTGAATAATTCAACCAAAACTATTGGTTTTTCTTCTTGAGCAACTAGAACTAGCGATGCTAGGAGAAATGAAAGAACAAATATTCTACGCATGGATGTTTAGATCGAATTGCGTAGGAATGAAGTTTCAGAAAACAATCCAATACGACTCCAATTGACAGAAGCGAGACAAATCAGTATTCAAATACTCCGTACTCTGACTGAATGATCAACTCTTTCTTATCAGAAGGCTCCACGCGTCCAATTACTTGTGCATCAATGTTAAATGAACGGGCTATTTCAACTACCTCATCAGCAGATTCCTCTGCCACATAGATTTCCATCCGATGGCCCATATTAAACACCTTATACATCTCCTTCCACTCTGTACCACTCTCTGATTGAATCAATTTGAAGAGAGGTGGAGTTGGAAGCATGTTGTCTTTCACAATTCTCAAATTGTTTATGAAGTGCAAAATCTTTGTTTGAGCTCCGCCACTACAATGCACCATTCCGTGTATCTCTGATCTTAATTCTTTTAAGATTGCTTGCATGATGGGACCATACGTCCTCGTCGGACTTAACACTAGCTGACCAGCATCAAGAGGTGTGTTTTCCACGGATTCCGTCAGGCTTTTGGAACCACTATAGACCAAATCAAGTGGAACTCCCTGATCATAGGATTCAGGGTACTTTTCGGCATACTCTTTATGAAATACATCATGGCGGGCTGAAGTAAGTCCATTACTTCCCATTCCTCCATTGTAGCTTCTTTCATAAGTAGCTTGGCCATAGGAAGCCAAACCTATAATAAGATCTCCCTCTTGGATCTGTGCATTATCAATTACCTCGGATCTCTTCATGCGGGCGGTGACCGTACTATCTACGATGATCGTCTTTACAAGATCCCCGACATCTGCAGTCTCTCCGCCTGTAGATTTGATATTAATCCCATTGTCCCTGAGCATCTGCAGTACTTCTTCTGTACCATTGATGATTTCTGATATTACCTCACCGGGAATCAAGTTCTTATTTCTCCCAATTGTGGAGGATAAGAGGATACTATCCGTACAGCCTACGCATAGCAAATCATCCACATTCATGATTACGGCATCTTGGGCAATTCCTTTCCAGACACTAAGATCTCCCGTTTCTTTCCAATACAGATATGCTAGAGAGGATTTAGTACCAGCTCCATCGGCATGCATAATGGTGCAATACTCTGAGTCATTAGATATGTCTTCGACTATCTTACAAAAAGCTTTTGGAAATAAGCCTTTGTCAATGTTTTTGATCGCAGAATGGACGTCTTCTTTATCTGCGGAAACTCCCCTAAGTGCATACCGATTAGTCATGCTTTCCCATTTTTCTTACAAAGAAAAACGTTTCTCACTTTCCATTGTCAGATTCCTGAAAGAATCGGTCGTACTCATCCACTTCTTCATCTGGTGGCAGATCATCATTTCGATTGCTAGGATTGTATTTTAACACTTTGAACTCAGTGCGCCTATTTACCTGATGCTCTTCCTCGCTTTGTGCGTTTTTTATCAACAATTGCGATTCTCCATATCCCTTCGCCGT
>JABSPG010000315.1 GCA_013214445.1 Ekhidna sp.
AGGTCCTCTCCAGGATCATTGTTCTGAATAATAAAATCACCGTTGATATCCTGAAAATTTAACGTATAAGTCACATTCCCACGAGTGCCATCTGGATTGACAGGCACGAATAAATCAGTACCGGTATTATTGATCTTGCCAATATTTCTGCCTGAGATACTTAGCGTACGTAGGTCGGCAAAACGAAACTCATTTAGACCTGGAAAATTGGTTCTTAGATCCAAGTGTCGAAATTCCATATAGCCATCATTCGGCTGGATTAAGGTAGGGGCAATGTTCGTAATTGCCGTATTCCAATTGTGATTTTGCAACAGCACTGTACCAATGTCTTGCATAGGTGCATTCACCTGCCTGTTTCCATAATTGATACTGTACTCAATCTGATGATTGGTTTCTCTCTTGTCAATGGTAGTACTTACACGTACCGTGTGATCAATGGTGGTACCTCCGCCTACTACCAGAAACCTTCTTGTTAATAGTAAATCGGAAGGGTTTCCACGCCTAAATACAGCGATGATGTAATTCCCTGATAGCGTTGGTCTGGGAACAGCGAAACGGTAGTTGATGTAGGGTTGCACGGTGTTAACGGAGTAATCAAACTCCGTAATCCTGAAGTTGTTGATCTCCGAAAGATACTCCATGTCCCGTAAGAGCGATTTTGACCAATCTTTATTACAGTGATAGATTTTAGCACTAAGGTTTTCAAATTGATCCGTCAAAAGATCAAACACCAGCGTCAACCTTTCACCACTGTTTAAACGGGTTATTGGATTTTCAATTTCTTTTATTTGACCATTAACTATTGGCATCACTTTGGCAAAGCCTACAAAATCTTCATAGTCATGGTTTTGAAATAAAATCTTTTTTTTCTGAACAGATTGTTGGGGTATTACCGGTTCACATTGTACTAAAGAGAAAGTAATTATTATTATCGCGAGGTTCTTCATAACTTTAGTGGTACAAATCCCAAATTAGATATTGCAACTATAATATCCAGCAAAGGGTCTATTTAATTAGTCTGGCGAATGTCATTTACTGAAGAGAAGCTTATAAAAGGCTGCCAAAAAGGCAAGAGAGAATTCCAGCAGATGCTGTATGATAAGTATAGCGAGGGAATGTTTCTAGTAGCGTTAAGGTACTCCAAAGCCCAACAGGAAGCTGAGGATATTCTTCAAGAAGCTTTTATTAAGGTGTTTAAAAATATTAAGCATTTTCGTAAGGATTCTTCGCTAGCCTACTGGATAAAGCGAATAGTTGTGAATACCGCATTAAATCATCAAAGAAGTAAACTGTATCTCTACCCAATGGTAGATGTTTCAGATTTGGATGATTGGAGCGAAAGGGAATCTGCTATTTCAGATTTGAGTTATGAAGAACTTCTATCTCTGATACAAGAACTACCAACTGGATGTCAAGTCATATTCAACTTATTCGCTGTAGAGGGTTACAAACACCACGAGATAGCTGAGAAATTGAATATTAGTGAAGGAACTTCAAAATCGCAGTATTCAAGAGCTAAGGTGTTGTTGGCAGAAAAGGTTTTGCAGAGAGATACGATAAGATATGAAGCCTGAGAGCTTTGAGGATAAGATAAATAATAAGTTTGCTGGTCAGCATAGACCGGTTCCAAAAGGTGTCTGGCAGGGAATTGAGAGTTCTTTAAATGCAGATTTAGTCGATGTTTACTCAGCTGAAAAAGTCACTTATAAGTGGTTGGCAGCTGCAGCGGTCTTATTGGCAGCTTTCATGCTAGGTGTTGTCCTTAATCCATTCTCAGCCAAAGTGACATCCACTGAAGATTCTGAATCCTTTAATGCACTGCTGACTAATTCATGGGAACCCTATCAGCAATTTAAGATCTCTAATATACAGTCGGACGCAAGAAGTCTTTCTTTTCAGCCAGTTGTTGTAAAATCAAAAACTGAAACTGTATCAGAGATTTACGACGAATCATCAATGCCTTCAGGGTTGCTATTTGCTATCTCCCCTAAAAAAAGGGAGCTTGCTTTGGCTGAGGTAGATCGAAAGATTTATCAGTACCTATCAGTTGACAGGACTCACAAATCGACTGGTGAGTTTAGTGAAACAGATTCAAGAGTTTGGGCTGGCGTTGAGGCAGGTGCAGGTACTTTTAATGCAGATTTCGCGGGTTCGGGTGCTCTGGCGAATTCTTTTAATCCTGCTGGATTAGCCTCCGCTATTGGATCTGACAATTTTGTTAATCCAACAGCTAGCATCGCGCAAGACATGGAAGAAGGTGTTACCACCTCCCTTGGAATTGATTTTGGTATGTCAATTGGAAAAAAGTGGACGCTTGAAAGTGGTTTGGCATATACAAGAATGGATAATCGCGGTTCTGCTTCTATCAATGTCTTAGATGTATATACAATTGACAATCAAGAATTTATCAGTGGAGCTGCTCCTAATGATATTACGACCAATAACTTATCTGCGAGAGAAGCTACCATACAAGTAGAGAACACCTATGATCATGAAGTGACTTTAAATAATACGATGCAATTCGCAACTATCCCTGTCAAGGCTGGGTATTTTCTTATGGATAGACGTGTGAGTCTTAGAGTAAATGCAGGGCTTTCCGCAAATTACCTTATGAATGGAGACCTATCGGATCCTAGTAGGCAAATATTAAACAGTGATGAATTAAATATCTATAACGATTGGTCTTTTGATGGAATTGGAGGGCTAGAGATCGGATATTCAATTTTCGATAAGTTTGATCTTACACTCGAACCAAACTACAGACACTCGATTACTCCCATTAGTAATTCTGTAAATTCTCCATCCCGATTTGTCATTCAGACAGGGTTGAGGTACACGTTGAAATAGTTCTTTGTGCAGCCTTTTTACTAGCTGATTGAATGCAATGATCAGATTAGGGATAAGTCTTGCCTTCACTGCTGATTGACTCGCAAATAATGCAAAGGAGCTAGATTGTATAGGATCTTTTTAATATGGGTTAATAAATAGGTCCCGCTGATTGATCTCTTAATGGTTCTTCCTGCTATTTTTGAAATAAAAAAATAGTCGTAACATGTCCAAAGTAGTAATTATCGGTGCAGGAGGTGTCGGTCGAGTGACTGCATTCAAATGCGCTCAGAATAGTGACGTTTTTTCTGAAATCGTCTTAGCTTCAAGAACTAAGAGCAAATGCGATGATATCGCTTCAGATATTGAAAGACAAATTGGAGTTACGATAAAGACAGATCAAGTAGATGCAGACCATGTGGAACAAGTTGTTAGCTTGTTTAAAAAGCATGATCCTAAGTTAGTCATAAATGTTGCATTACCTTATCAGGACTTAACCATTATGGACGCTTGTCTTGAGACTGGCGTCCACTATTTGGATACAGCTAACTATGAGCCACCGGAGGAAGCCAAGTTCGAATATAAGTGGCAGTGGGCATATCAAGATCGATTTAAGAATGCAGGTTTAACGGCTGTTCTAGGTTGCGGATTTGATCCTGGAGTTACAGGAGTTTTTACTTCAAGGGCTGCAAAACACTTTTTTGATGAAATTCACTACCTGGATATTGTTGATTGCAATGCTGGAGATCATGGAAAGGCATTTGCTACGAATTTCAATCCTGAAATAAATATTCGAGAGATTACTCAGAATGGTAAATACTGGGAAGATGGAAAATGGGTGGAAACTAAGCCTTTTGAATTTCGAAAGGACCTAGACTATCCAAATATAGGAAGGCGCCCTTCCTACTTGCTTTATCACGAGGAACTTGAGTCCCTGGTAAAAAACTATCCTTCGATAAAGAGAGCTAGATTTTGGATGACATTTGGAGATGAATACCTCACTCATTTACGAGTTATTCAAAACATCGGGATGGCTTCCATTGAACCTGTAAATTATGAAGGAAAAGAAATTGTTCCCCTTCAATTTTTGAAAGCAGTTTTACCAAATCCGGGAGATTTGGGTGAAAACTATGAAGGAGAGACGTCCATTGGTTGCAGAATTAGTGGGTTGAAAGATGGTGAACAGAAGACTTATTACATCTGGAATAATTGTAGCCACAAGACAGCTTATGACGAGACAGGAGCTCAAGGCGTCTCCTATACTACAGGAGTTCCAGCAATGACTGGTGCTTACATGATGTTGAAAGACAAATGGAAAGGTGCTGGAGTCTACAATGTTGAAGAATTTGATTCAGATCCTTTTCTTGAGAAGCTGGCCACCTCTGGCTTACCGTGGCAGGAAGAACATGACATAAATTTAGGAATGAGCTAATGGTCGATATTAATACTGTTCCTGAGTACTACCAAGGATATGTGAGAGCCGTAGGAAACGGCGAATTAGTGCCACTTCTTCTTAAGACTGGTGTTGATCTTATTTCTTTTGGTAGGTCTCTCACAGAACAGCAAGGTCTATACAAGTATGCGCCAGAAAAATGGAGTATTAAAGACATAATTCTTCATCTTATTGATTCTGAGAGGGTATTTGCTTATCGGGCTTTACGATTTGCAAGAAACGATGGGACTGAACTTTCAGGGTTTGAGCAGAACATGTATGTGCCTGAGGCTAAAGCTGATTCAAGATCTGTTCACAGTTTAATTTCGGAGTTTACAAATGTGAGGGCAGCAACGGTAGACTTATTTACTTCCTTCGACGGGGATACGCGAAAGCGTACCGGTATTGCAAGTGGAGTGACGATTTCAGTGGAGGCGATAGGCTATATCATTAGTGGTCATTTGATCCATCATATGAATATTATAAAAGAAAGATATTCGAGATGAGTATTCCATCTCCTTGTTTTCTGTTAGATGAGGCTCGTCTTGTAAGTAATTTGGAACGTATTGATAAAGTCCAAAAGGATGCAGGTGTTGAAATTATATTGGCATTTAAGGGGTTCTCGATGTGGAGTGCTTTTCCAGTTTTACGGAGGTATATTAAGGGAGCAACAGCAAGTTCTTTAAATGAAGTCAAGCTTTGTAAGGAAGAGATGAAAACTAAAGCACATACCTATTGCGTTGCATACTCTCCGGATGAATTTGATGAAATTACTCGCTGTTCATCTCATTTGACATTAAACTCTTTATCGCAGTATGATACTTATATAGATAGGATTCCTAGTGATGTGAGTGTAGGGCTAAGGGTAAATCCCGAATGGTCCGATGTTTCTACTGACTTATATAATCCATCCAGTCCTATTTCAAGACTTGGTATTAACAGTGCAAAGTTGGATAGTCTCCCAGCAGGCATAGAAGGACTTCATTTTCATGTGTTATGTGAGTCTGATTCTTATGCCTTAGAAAAAGTGATAGCAGCTTTTGAAAATAGATTTGGGCATCTTTTGTCTGATATAAAATGGGTGAATATGGGTGGGGGGCATCTAATTACAAGAGATGA
>JABSPG010000316.1 GCA_013214445.1 Ekhidna sp.
TATCTTATAAATCAGATGCACAGACAGGTATATGGGATCTAAGTACAGGCGAAGAACTTATTCGCCTTGAAAACAGTCAAAAAGTAACTCATGGTGTTGCTATCTCCTCAGATAATAAATATGCCTTTATATCAGTTGAGGGAATTCAGAATGACCCGGGTAAAGTGGATGTCATTGATCTTCAGACACTTCAAATTGTAGATTCAGCAGATCTTGGAAAACAAGCTGGTGGAATTGCTTTTTGGAAAATGACTGAAGAATAGAAAATGAAAAAATTTTAACAAAAAGGTTTTCAAATATAGATCAGAGCGCTACTTTTGTACTCCGATTTCAGGATGGTCTATGGTGTAACTGGCAACACGTCTGATTTTGGTTCAGAAGAGTCTAGGTTCGAGCCCTAGTAGACCAACAATAATCCCGCTAACTTTGGCGGGATTTACTTTATTAAAGATGTCATCTGTAAAAATTTTCTCCGGTTCAGCACATCCACAATTAGCAAGCGCCATCGCCAATAATTTTGGAAAACCACTTGGACAGAGTGAAAAGCAAACATTCAGCGATGGTGAAATGGGTGTTTATTTTACAGAATCCGTCAGAGGATCAGATGTATTCTTGATACAATCCACCATCCCTCCAGCCGATAATATCTGGGAACTATTGTTAATGATCGATGCTGCTCGTAGAGCAAGTGCCAAGTATGTTACAGTAGTTCTTCCCTACTTTGGTTACGCCAGACAAGATCGAAAAGACAAGCCACGTGTTTCCATTGCAGCCAAGCTTGCAGCTAATGTTTTGACATCTGCCGGCGCTGATCGCATCATGACTTGTGATTTACATGCAGGTCAGATTCAGGGCTTTTTTGATATTCCTGTTGATCATCTTGATGCGTCAGCAATTTTCTATCCATACATCAAGAGTCTGAATCTGGAGAATATGATCATTGCATCGCCAGATGTAGGAGGAACCGCTAGAGCAAGGTCATATGCGAAGCTACTTGAGGTAGATATGGTGATTTGCGACAAGCACAGAAAGAGGGCAAATGAAGTAGCCTCCATGCAAGTCATCGGAGATGTAGAAGGAAAAGACGTGGTGTTAGTTGATGACATGGTTGACACTGCAGGTACTATTAGCAAAGCAGGAACGCTTCTGAAAGAAAAAGGAGCCAATAGTGTACGTGCCATTGTAACACACGGAGTACTTTCCGGAAACGCTCATAAAAACATTGAAGATTCATCTCTTGAGGAATTGATCATTACTGACACAATACCTCAAAATCTACAATCTTCGAAAATTAAAGTGCTGACGGTCGCTGATCTTTTCTCAAAAGCGATTCGTAAGATTCATGACCATGAATCGATCAGCTCATTATTTATTAAGTAACACTTTTAATTTTTAATATTTCACAATTATGAAAACTGTTGAGATTATAGGGTATAAAAGAGCAAATCTCGGCAAGACTGAAGCGAAGCGCTTGAGAGAAGAAGGTATGGTTCCTTGCGTCGTATATGGCGGTGAGAAACAAATCCACTTCTACGCTCCGATGATCTTGTTTAGAGACCTTGTATACACAGACGAAGCACACTTTGCTAAACTTACGATCGAAGGAGAGGCTGAGCCTTTCGAAGCAATCATTCAAGATGTACAATTTCACCCTGTCAGTGAAGTCATCATGCATGCAGATTTCCTTCAATTATTCAGAGGAACGCCTATCAAGATGAACATCCCAGTTCATCCTATGGGTCAAGCACCAGGTATCTCTCAAGGTGGTAAGCTGATAAGAAAAGTCAAATACTTACAAATCAAGGCTTTACCAAAGAACATGCCTGAGTTTATTGAGGTCGATGTATCCAACCTTGGACTTGGTAAATCCATTAAAGTAGGTGAATTAGAGACTGGAGAGTATGAAATCTTGAACAGCCCGCTTGTGACTTTAGCCGGAATCGAAGTGCCAAGAGCTCTTAGAGGCAAAACCGCTGAAGGAGATGAAGAAGGCGAAGAAGGCGAAGAAGCTGCAGAGTAATGTTTTATTAAAAACCACATTAAAAAGGGTGATAGATTTTTTCTACCACCCTTTTATTTTGTCTAGGTATTTCTGATCGCTAAAAGCCGCCCACTTTTAGCGTAATGAAATAGTTCAAATTATCAAAATCATCTGGGTCTGTAAAAGCTAATTCTAGATCTTGAGTAAAGCGTTTACTAACCCCCAGAGCCATACGAAAATTTCTACTAATGTTGAATTCCAAATCTGCTCCTGGCTCCACATACCAAAAAACGTCACTATCTATTTCCTTGTCAGCGGATGTTGGCATGGTATTGCTTTCATTCGTTCGATGATAACCCAACCACCCCGCTCCTCCTGAGACCGGAAATGTGACGTGTACTACCTCGTTTGAAAAGAAGATTAATTCCAAGAACATCCCTCCGTATCCACCTAGGATATTGACCTCAGATCCCATTTCAATATCATCAAATTGTGCAGTAGGAATAATTCCATGTCCTTCAAAACCAATACCTAAGGTGCGATTAATAATCCAACCACCCCTGAGACCCGCCAAAACCATCGACTCATCCCTAAACTCTGTGGTTCTAAACGAAAGTGCACCGAAACCGCCACTATGACTCATCGACCCGCTAAGAGTCTTAATCTCTTGCCTTCTCTTCTTTTTTCGTACTTCAGGTTCAGAACTTTGATAATAGATAATCTTGGGCGAATCATCTTCCTGCTCCTGTACCGCAGGCTTTTCTTCCTCTATCTTGGGAGCTGGCTTAGGTATAGTATCAGCAACCATCGGTTTATTCTCAACCTTTGTTGAATCATTTTCCTGTGCCATTACGATTCCTGAAACTATTAGTCCGATTATGATAATGATATTTTTTTTCATTCCTTTTATTTCAATGTAGTTTCCTCTAAAGACAGTAAAATCAAACAATGGTTTCCCCTATTTGAAAACCTATTTCTTTCTCTCTTAACTTACCTTTGCCAGCTCAAAATTTTTAGAAGAAATGACTGATTACAACTTTCAGGAAATTGAAAACAAATGGCAGAAGTATTGGGAAGAACATGATACTTACAAAGTGTCGAACCAATCTGACAAACCTAAGTATTATGTCCTGGATATGTTCCCCTACCCCTCAGGAGCAGGGTTACATGTAGGTCATCCATTGGGCTACATCGCATCTGACATTGTCTCTAGGTACAAGAGACTAAAAGGATTCAATGTTCTTCACCCGATGGGATTCGATAGCTTCGGACTTCCTGCAGAACAGTATGCAATTCAGACAGGACAACACCCTGCAGTTACTACAGATCAGAATATAGCCAGATACAAGGAACAACTAAAAGCACTCGGTTTCTCCTATGATTGGTCAAGAGAATTGCGAACAAGTGACCCCTCCTATTATAAGTGGACACAATGGATTTTCAAGCTCATCTACAATAGCTGGTATAACAACCAAACGGATAAAGCCGAACACATTGATTCCCTAATTGAGACTTTGAACAAAGAAGGTAATGAGCACGTAAATGCTGCATGTGACTCAGATACACCAATCGTATCATCTGATGTATGGAATGCCTACTCCGCTAGTAAAAAGGAACTATTCCTTCAAAAGTATCGATTGACCTACCAAGCCGAAACCACAGTAAACTGGTGTCCTGCACTTGGTACTGTCCTATCAAACGATGAAGTAAAAGATGGATTTTCTGAACGTGGTGGTCACCCTGTTGTAAAGAAAACTATGCCACAATGGAATATGCGAATAACCGCATATGCTGATCGTCTGTTGAAAGGCTTGGACACCATCAACTGGCCTGATCCAATTAAAGAAATGCAGCGCAATTGGATTGGAAAATCATATGGGGCAGAAATTGATTTTCCCATTGAAGGACTGGAAGAAAAAATTCGCGTATTCACCACCCGAATAGATACCATTTTTGGCGTTTCGTTCATGGTACTCGCTCCCGAAAGCGAGCTGGTAGATCTAATCACTTCTGATGAACAGAAAGAAATCGTAGCTGATTATGTAGAAACTGCAAAAAACAGATCCGAAAGGGATAGAATGAGCGATGCTAAAAATGTGACTGGAGCCTTTACCGGAAGCTACGCTTTAAACCCTTTCAATAACGAACGAATTCCAATTTACATCGCTGATTATGTATTGGCAGGATACGGTACAGGAGCCGTCATGGCCGTTCCAAGCGGAGATCAGCGAGACTTTGATTTTGCAAAAAAGTTTGATTTGCCGATCCCAATCATCAACGACGCACAGAAGCTTACCGAAACAGAAGCTGATCCAACAAAAGACGGAAAGATTATAAATTCTGATTTCCTCGACGGATTATCTCCAATGGAAGCAATGGAGGCAGGAATTAATGAAGTAGAGAAAAGAGGAATTGGCACCAGAAAAGTGAACTACAAATTACGTGATGCGGTATTTGGTCGGCAGAGATACTGGGGAGAACCAATTCCCGTCTACTACGATGAAGATGTTTCGAGACTCATTCCAGACGAAGATTTGCCTTCAAATCTTCCACAAATAAACGAATACCTGCCTACAGAAGACGGGGATCCACCTTTGGGAAGAGCGACGGATTGGAACTACAAAGGTCACCCGTATGAACTTTCCACTATGCCTGGATGGGCAGGCAGCAGCTGGTACTTTTTTAGATACATGGATCCTCACAACTCAGAGGAATTCTGTGGAGAGGAAGCGTTGAAATACTGGAAGGAAGTTGATTTCTACATGGGTGGAAGCGAGCATGCAACAGGTCACCTCCTATATGCAAGGTTCTGGACTAAATTCTTGAAAGACTTGGGTCACATTGAGGTTGATGAGTTTGCCAGGAAACTGGTGAACCAAGGCATGATCCAAGGACGATCCAGTTTTGCCTATAGGGTCAATGGAGAAAATAAATATGTTTCAAAAGGCTTGAAAAAGGACTACCAGACAACTCCCATTCATGTAGATGTAAACATCGTGAAGGACGACATTCTTGATGTTGAAGCTTTCAAAAACGCACGACCAGATGTCGCAGATGCCGAATTTCTGCTAGAAGATGGAAAGTACCGCTGCGGCTGGGAGGTTGAAAAGATGTCAAAGAGATGGTTTAATGTCGTAAATCCTGATGACTTAGTAGAAAAGTACGGAGCAGACACCCTACGAATGTATGAGATGTTCCTAGGCCCTATTGAGCAAAGTAAACCTTGGAATACGAATGGAATTGAGGGCGTTTACAAATTTTTGAAAAAGTTCTGGGCATTGTTTCACCAAGGTGATTCATTCAATGTATCTGATGACGCAGGGAGTAAAGAAGGATTGAAAGTACTGCATAGCACGCTAAAGAAGATTTCTGAGGATGCTGAAAACCTATCCTT
>JABSPG010000317.1 GCA_013214445.1 Ekhidna sp.
ATAGACATAAAAAAACCCTGACTCGAAAAGAACCAGGGTTTCATAAATTTCTTCAATCAAAAATCATTTGATCACCATTCCATTTGCTCGAGCCTTCTTGAGCACTGCAGTGATACCATTCTTATTGATAGTTCTTAAAGCTGAAGTAGATACCTTCAATGTGATCCAAGCATCTTCCTCAGGGATGTAAAATCTTTTCTTTTGAAGATTAGGGTTGAATCTTCTTTTGGTTTTATTATTAGCGTGAGAGACGTTGTTTCCTACTTGAGGTCTCTTTCCGGTTATATCACAAACTTTTGACATCTTTCTATCCCGTTTTCAAAAATGGAGTGCAAATATCGGGATTTCAATGCAATATGCAAACTATTGCTGAACATTTTCATGATTATATGGGCAGTGTAAACAGCCATTGCCGCAACAGTAGCCTCTTTTCTTGTGAAACTGCTCAGTAAACACCATCAGGCCATTTTCATTAATGTAATAATCTCCGGGTTCTAACTGCATTACTAATTGATACTGAATCCATAAATAGTTATCCTTGCAAAGAAAATAAACAGCAAAATTATGGCAGAAATAAATACCCTATCCAGTGAACAATTAATGCACCTAGAAGACCAGCATGGTGCACACAATTATCATCCACTACCAGTAGTTCTATCAAAGGGAGAAGGTGTTTACATGTGGGATGTTGAAGGAAAGAAGTACTTTGACTTTCTTTCTGCATATTCTGCCGTCAATCAAGGGCATTGTCATCCCAAAATAGTTGGAGAAATGGCCAATCAAGCTCAAAAATTGACGCTGACCTCAAGAGCTTTCTACAATGACGTACTAGGTGAATACGAAAAATACATCACCGAGTATTTTGGATTCGACAAAGTGCTCCCGATGAATACAGGAGCCGAAGCTGTAGAGACAGCTATCAAAATATGTCGTAAATGGGGGTATGAGAAAAAAGGGGTGGAAGAGAATAAAGGACAGATCATTGTCTTCGACCAAAATTTTCATGGTAGAACAACTACCATTATCTCCTTTTCTTCAGACGTAGATGCCAAAAAGAACTTTGGTCCTTATACACATGGTTTTATCAAGGTAACGTATAATGACATAGACGCTTTAAGGGAAGCGTTTGAAGGTCAAAGTAACATCATTGGGGTATTGGCAGAGCCAATACAAGGAGAAGCTGGTGTTATGGTTCCTAATGAATCCTTTTTGAAAGAAGTAGCTGCATTGTGTAAACAGAACGATGCACTTTTTATGGCAGATGAAATCCAAACAGGCATAGGTAGAACAGGGAGCTTACTCGCCATTTGCGGTAACTGCTCGTGCGAAGGACATTGTGAGAAACAAGAATCTTACGTGACACCAGACATGCTGATTCTCGGCAAGGCCTTGTCAGGTGGAGTGTATCCAGTCTCGGCAGTACTGGCCAACAATGATGTGATGAATGTAATCACGCCTGGTACGCACGGTTCAACATTTGGTGGGAATCCTGTAGGCTCGGCTGTAGCAATGGTTGCGCTTGATGTCATCCGGGATGAAAAGTTGACTCAAAATGCCAGGAAATTAGGGGAAATCTTCAGAGACAGAATGAGAAACCTGATCAATAAAACCGACTTAGTACAGCTAGTCAGAGGAAAAGGCCTTTTAAACGCTATTGTAATTAATGACAGCCCAAATAGCTCAACGGCTTGGGACATCTGCGTTCAGCTTAAAGAAAATGGACTTCTGGCAAAACCTACACATGGCAACATCATCCGATTTGCTCCGCCACTGGTGATGACTGAAGAGCAACTGCACGAATGCTGCGATATTATCGAAAAGACGATCTTAGCTTTCGAAAAGTAGGATAAATACAAAACCAATTTCTCTAAAAGCGAATGGCAGTTAGTCATTCGCTTTTTTACTTTTAGGATATGAGACTTCTAATTACCATCACCTTATTAGTTCTAGCCAACCAATCCTATTCGCAAGAATCAAAAATATCAAGCCTCAAAGCTCAACTTTCCACTGCAACAGACTCAGCAAAAGTGCACCTGTATTGTGATCTATGTTATTATAACAGGTTTGTTTCCCAAGACTCAGCTTTGCACTATTGTGGCAAGGCAATTGAATTGGCTAAAAGCATAGACTACAAGAACGGAATTGCGCAGAGCTATAATGATACAGGAATCATCTTCCTCGATAGAATGGACACAGATAGTGCCCTAGCACTCTACCACAAGGCTGTTGAAATATGGGATTCTCTAGAAGACTCTGCCAGGGTAGCAGCGGTGTACAATAAAATAGGAATTACCTACCAAAAACTTGGGAAGCTAGACAGTGCGATATCCTATCAATTCAAATGCCTTGAGATCTACGAACAACTGGAATACGATATGGGAATCGCCCATTGTTACAATAACATAGCTATTATCCTAAACAATCAAGAACAATATAAAGAGTCACTTAGCTATCATAAAAAATCACTAGCCATAAGGACGAGGATTAATCACCTCTCGGGCATTGCCGCCTCTTACGTGAATATTGGGAATATCTTTCATGGCATGAATAGATACGATAGCTCAGTATACTATTTCAAAAAGGGAGTCCCTTTTCTTGTTAAGCTTAATGCCAAAGAATACTTAGGTAGTACTTTCAACAATTTAGCCACCTCATATTTAGAAACCAGTCGGATTGATAGTGCCGAAAAATACCTTGAGAAGTCAGTTGAGATTAGAAAGGAGATAAATGATGTAGCTGGCTTGGTTAGCAACCAAAACAATCTAGGTACTATTTACTATCAGAAAAAACAATACACAAAATCAAAAATAGTATTGGAGGAAGCCTTAGAAAATGCCAGGGCTCTTTCTATGAACTCAAGACTTTTTGAAATTCATAAATCTTTGATGCTGACATACGAGAAACTAAATGACTACAAATCAGCTCTTCGAAATGCGCAGCTTTTCAAGCAATATTCAGATTCAGTAAAAAACGAAAATTCTCTGGAAGTAATAGCCTCATTAAAAACCCAGTACGAAACCGAGAAAAAAGAACAGCAAATCGCCCTGCAGGGGGCAGAAATCTCTGAACAGGAAGCTGAGCTTCAAAGGAGAAAAACGCTACTTGTAGGTTCAGCACTTCTAATGGTCGTTATCATAGCGCTCGCATTTACACAACGTAGCAGGCTCAGGAAAAAACAACAGATCAGACTACAAGAAGAGAAGCTAAAGGCCAGAGAAGCAGAAATAAAGGCCACCATTTCTTCTCAGGAAAAAGAGCGAGCACGGTATGCACGTGATTTACATGATGGCTTTGGGCAAATGATTTCAATCTTAAATATGAATCTCAAAAGCCTCGAAGACAGTGCGAAACCCGATGAGCGCCAAAAGGTCTTTGAGGCCTCCACAAAGGTTATTGACGATATGTATAGTGAACTAAAAAGCATTTGCTTTGACCTAATGCCTCAGACTTTGATTAAACATGGACTAGCAAGTGCTTTGCAAGAGTTTGCCGAACGAGTCAATCAATCAGGTAAAATCACTCTAGAGTTAAATACATTCGGACTTGATAAAAGGTTATCAGAAGTTCAAGAAATTTCAATATACCGCATCTCACAAGAATGGATAAATAACATCTTGAAGTACTCAGATGCAGAAAAAGTGACACTACAAATCACAAAAGACGAGAAGGAAATTACAATATTGATAGAGGATGATGGAAGTGGTTTTGAAAAAGAACGTTTGGTATCTGGGAAAGGTAATGGATGGAAAAACCTAAATACCCGTACCAATCTGATGAAAGGTGAGTTAGAACTTGAAACTGAAGTCGGAAAGAAAGGAAACGTACTCATCATAAATGCGCCAGCAATGGTTACGGTTCAGAAAGAAGATTTAGTACTTCAGTAGTTTGGTGCTAACATAGCAACCCAAATTCCTGGAAAAAGAACAGAATAAAGCAATTTGTTCCGAAGAAAATTTCATCTTAGATGTATGAAAGGATTGGCCTACATCATTTTGGTTAGCCTAGTTACTGTTCTACACGCTAAAAAAAAAGAAATTGACAGTATCAAGACGCTTCTTCAAGCTCAAGATGGAGCTGAAAAGGCCATGTCCTTAAACGAGCTTTCTTGGTACTACAAGAATTCTGATGTCGATAGCTCCATATACTTTGCAGAACAAGCCCTTGCCATAGGCCAGGAAATTGAGTCCCAGGAATCTATATCTTCAGCATATAATAATTTGGGAAGTGCATTCTCTGCTAAGGGTTCATTTGATACTGCTTTGCTTTTTCATCAAAAAGCATTTCAGCTAATAACAGCTATGGGTGACTCATTGGCCATGGCTAACTCACTAAATAACCAAGGGATAGCCTATGATGAGCTAGGAATTTATGACAAATCATTGGATGCATACTTCCAATCTCTTAGGATCTATGAGGCAGTTAGCACTGATCCTTTTGATGTAGCTAAGGTCCTGGGGAACATAGGAATCGTCTACAAAAAGCAAAAAGAATATGACAAGGTATTGGAGTACTACCAAAAAGCGCTTTCCATCTATTTGGAAATCAACTCTGAATTCGGGATCATGGTCACTCAAGGTAATATTGGAAATGTCTTGCTGGCCAAAGGCGAATATGAAGAATCAATACCTTATTTCTTGAGAGCCATGGAGGGATATGAAAAAGCGGGCTATACAAGATATATCCCATATATGCTTTGCAACATTGGAGTTGCAAATGATAGCTTAGGAAATACCCAGAAGGCTAGAAAATTGTATTTGGAAGCTATAGACCAGCACACTAGCCAGGACAACAAATACGAACTAGCTTATTCGTACCAAGCACTGGCTGCCAATTACAGAAAAACAAAAGAGTACCAAAATGCACTATCAGCATCTACCAATGCTATCAATCTGGCAGAGGAAATAAATGCACTTGAATGGCGGGTAAAAGGGCACTATGAACTAGGAAAAACCTACTTCGAGCTTGGTAGAGCAGCCGAAGCATATCAGCAAATGATGATGTATTCAAGACTCAACGATTCCTTATTTCAAACAAACAAAACGAAGCAGATATTTGAGCTCCAAACCCAATACGAAACGGAAAAAAAAGAACAGCAAATAATACTTCAAGCAGCAGAATTAGAAGAGCAAGAAGCCATTCTCTCCAGAAATAGAATCGCGCTCATTTCGGCCATTTCAGCAATCTTCTTTTTACTAATAATAGGGCTGCTCTGGAAAAATAGAGTAAAGAAGAAACAGCAAATCAAACTACAAGCTGAACGATTGAGAACGAGAGAGGCTGAAATAAATGCGACCATAGCATCTCAGGAAAAAGAACGAGCCAGATATGCCAGAGATTTACATGATGGGTTCGGACAAATG
>JABSPG010000318.1 GCA_013214445.1 Ekhidna sp.
TCGCCCAGGGTTTTTGTCCAGGTTTTCCCACCATCTGTTGTTTTGTAAAATCCTCGTTCGCCACCTGGGCTCCAGAGTGGACCTTGCGAAGCAACATAGATGACATTTGAATTGTCAGGATGCACAATGATTTTTGAAATATGCTCAGAGCTTTTCAGGCCCATGTTGTCCCATGAAGCTCCTCCATCCGGACTACGATAGAGACCGTCACCAAAACTCACGTGTCTACCTCCAACATTCTCACCTGTACCTACCCAAATAGTGTATGGATTATTGGGATCAACAGTGACACATCCAATAGAATAGACTGACTCATCATCAAAGATGGGAGTGAATGTGGTTCCTGCATTCACAGTTTTCCATACACCTCCCGATCCTACTGCAACGTACCAGACGTTCTCATTTGTTGGGTCAATTGCAATATCTGCTATTCTTCCAGACATAAATGCGGGCCCGATATTTCTTAATTTCAGATTTGAAAAAAGGGCAGCATCCATTGGTTTAGGAGCTGAGGTACTGGACTTTCTACGTTGAGCGTCTAGAGAAAAGGTAATTCCAATGGTAAAAGACAGGAGTAGACATAAGGATAAATGCTTCATATGCTTCTGGTTAAGGTTTGGATTAAATTTAGCATAAACCTAAAGAAAGAATCGAGAAGCTATCTTTTCCAGAGCCTTTTGAACTAGAAGTATGATTAGAACATCTATCTCTTCTAGTTTTATGATACTAATGAATTGGGGATCAGGCGATTTGTAGATAATTTTGCGAAACGCCTAACAGTTCACTTACACGTATAGTTTGTGACCAACTAACCAACAGAGTACGATAAGAGGATGATCAGATACAAATTTGAAAACAAACTAGATAGAGAATTTGCAGCCGCAATGCGTGCCAGAGTAAATGCATATTTCTCAGATAATGAAATACAGCGCAATGCAAATAATCAGATGATCATCAAGACGATCACCATCTTGTCGATGTATTTAGTCCCTTATTTCTTGATGATCTTCGGAGGCTTTACTCACCTTGGGCTTTTAATGGGACTTTGGATGGTTATGGGAATCGGGAAGGCATTTATTGGTACTACCATCATGCATGACTCCATCCATGGATCATACTTCAAGAAAAAATCGATGAATGCCATCATGGAAGTCTCCGCAGCAATTGTAGGAGTTGATAAATTAATTTGGCACATTCAACACAACGTTCTTCACCACACCTACACTAATATTGAGCATACTGACGAGGATATCCTTCCAAGGTTCGTTTTCAGATATTCCACAAACCAGCCGCACAGGTGGTTTCATAAATTTCAGCATATCTACGCACCCCTATTATACTGTGTTCCCTTACTAGAATGGATAACCACTAAAGATTTTCTAAAGGCTTTTGACTACAAAAGAGAAGGTTTAATCAAAAAGATAGATTTCCCAAAAGAGTTCACCAAAATAGTATTCCGTAAGATTTTCTATTGGGTGGTCTTTCTCGCCTTACCAGTTGTCCTTATCCCTGTTCCGGCTTGGATTACCATACTGATGATTTTTGTTTCGCACTGCATCACAGGAATCATGCTAGCTATAATATTCCAGACAGCTCACGTGGTAGAGCCTGCAGAATTTTTTGAAGGCGAATCGGAACATATGAAACACAGTTGGGTCGCGCACCAACTGCGGACTACATGTAACTATGGAATGGATAACAAAACGCTTTCATGGTTCCTGGGCGGATTGAATTTCCAGGTAGAACATCACTTATTTCCCGATATATGCCATGTGCATTATCCGGCTATTTCTAAAATAGTACAGCAGACGGTCAAGGAATTTAACCTGCCCTACTATGCATTCCCGTCATTTGGAGCTGCGGTCGTTAGCCATTTTAAGCATATGAAAGAAATGGGTAGCGCCAAGGATTTACAAATGCAGCCTGCGGTTTAGTTCAAGTTACAATACATAAAGTGATGCGATTTATCGAGAGTATACTCTTGAAAGATGGACAATACCATCATCTCGAATTGCATCAAGAGCGTATCAATAAGACGTATGGGAGCTATTCTTCAGTTAAGTACGCACCTAATCTTCTCAAGATTCTACCAAAGCAGGATACGGATGGAACCAAAAAAGTACGAGTGATATATAACTTGGAAAATGAAGTCTCCGACATTGATATTTCTATATCAACGTACGTCCCGCGAGAAATAAAATCGATAGAGTTAGTTGAAGCAAAGTCATTCGATTATTCATACAAATTCGAAGATCGGACCATACTAAATAAACTTCTTTCGGGATCTTCCGCTGATGATATTATTATTTGTATCGATGGAAGGATTACTGACGGCTCGTATTTTAACCTTGCCTTTTGGGACGAAAGAAAGTGGTTTACTCCCAAAACACCCTTGCTAAATGGTGTAAGAAGACAGCAGTTGCTTAATACCCAAAAAATCACTGAAGCGTCACTAACTAAAGACGATATCCCAAGCTTTCAGAAAGTGAGCTTGATAAATGCGATGCTTGACCTTGGGCAACTAGAAGTACCAACATCTGCTATTTCTACTTCCAGAACTGACGATTGATCTTGAAAATTTCCTTTCTCCGTTCTTTAGAGAATAGGTTGACAACTACTCCATGATACACTTCGATTGAATCTCCTGACAAGGCAATTACTATCATTGCGAGCGTAAAATCTGCCTTATAGTTGAACGCCAATAGTAAATAAATCATAAGTGTGGCCAGTCCCATTACCTCTACTAGCTGAAAGATTTTAGTGATCCCATCATACCACCTAGGCAGAGCGCCATAGACAATTTTAAAGAGAAAAACATTAAAGAGGCAGAAGAAAATAGCCAGTGCAATCTGTACATTATCTGACATCTGATCGATAGGTTCATCATCCAATACTTGGGAAATGATATTTGCATGAATGACTCCCCCAAACATATCGTTCTTAGCCTTCCCTACATAGTTTTCATTCATGGGAGTAAAATAGAAATCCTCCGTTGTTTCGGTATCTCCAATGTACTCCCCCATGAAACACATAATAACGATTTTGTCTTCAAATAAGTCAGGTGTAAAATTCTGATCGAAGATATCATACACATCCAATGCGAAGTACTTCATTCCATATTTTGCCGAGGAAAAACTGATGATATTCCCTTTGTAATTCACAACCTCTACATCATTATCACGGGCCAGGAATTTCTCCGTCCTGGCAGAATCGTAAGCATAAACTAATCGTATGGGAAACGCATATCTTAGCTCCCCATCTACCAATTCATCTGGAGTAAACTCGCGACACATCTTCAGATCTTCCTGTGTTCGAGCATTTGTAATTAGGTTAACATATCCTAAATGTGCTTGACTTGCTAAATGCTCCTCCGGCTTTATTGTTCGTTCAAAATGAGCTTCCTCAACATTATAGTCTACAAGTTTTTCCCCAATTACAATATTATCGGTTTCACTCAGTACCCTGAGCAAGGCACTGTCTTCTTCAAATGATAAAGGAAGGTCGAGCATTACATCAAGGCCAATGACCTTCGGATTATACTCCTTGATTATCTCAATTTGCCTTGCAATACCCTCCCTTGGCAAATTTCCAATATTGACCATCACAATTCGATCATCAGCTATTGGATCATCGTTCATTTGCGAAAACACGATATCGGTCAACTCAAAATCAGAAAACATATCACCGATCGGGTCGAAAAGATCGAAGACCTTGAACAGTGTGACTGAGGCAAAAAGCCCCATGATTCCGAAAATGAAAAGAGAGCAGAGGATAGTATCTCGAATGAATCGTTTCATATTCTAAAAATACAAGAACGATTACAAACAACTCTCCTCGGCCAAAAAGGCTAGAATGAGAATCCGATCCTCATAACTGGTATAGCTTGATTGAAATTGTCTGTAACAATTACTTCAGGGGCTAAGCTAAATCCTGATCCCTTCTGGGAGGTAAATAGTGAAAATTTATAGGTGTCTCCTTGAAAATGATCGCCATTCTCAAGAATCAAGGTCCCGAGAGAAAACCCAATTTCGTATCCTCTCGAAAAAATACGCCTATAAAAGCCTGACAGAAACCCATTGGAGTCCCATTCATACGCTCGATCCTCTTGTTCTTGATAAAATACGTGTTGAGTATATAGAAGTCCTACTTCAGACTTTTTTCTTCCTAATCGATCTGGAATATTGACCCCTACCATGATTCCAAAATCTGGAACAAATTGATCTCTAATAAAACCTAGACCTATTCCAGCAGAAATCTCCAATCCATCTAGGGTCAATCTATCAGAGGTAATGGACCCAATATTCGCATTCCCATATTTGATTAATCCTGAAGCAGTATAAACATCCCTTAGGCCATAATTTTCATATTTTCTATTTATCTGATCCCACACAGACTCCACATTGATCTCTTTAATTTCTTCTAGTTGGTCTAGATCCGTCAAGGAAAATGATACGGCTACTTTCTCCAAAGTAATTCGAAAATCGATTCGATCTGAAAGCCTTTCAGTGATTCCATCTTGACCGATAATATAGATATCAGAAGCTTTTTCAAATGGCTCGACTTCAATCCTGGCAACTTCCTGTCCGCCTTCATTTACATTTGAATATGATACTTGAATCCCCTCATAGTATTTTGATGATTCAATTGCTGAGGCCATAGTATTTAGCATGCCTTTCCACAATTCATTTTTGAAATACAGTTCTTTATCCCTCATTTGATAGAAGGCAAAGGTCAATTCTACTTTATTATCTGTAGAAAGTGTAAGTGTATCTGGATATACAGGTAGATTTGGATCAGCTAGGGTCAGATCAACTTGACCTTGTGCTGTTATAGACATTACTAATGCAAGTAGCATCAGCAGCCTACTATTTATTCTTTTCATAGAGCTTAATTTTTAGTGCTTGATTTTCCACATTTGAATTAGTGGAAGACTTCTGCCATTGAGCTCTTATGGTCATGGTTCTTCCTTTTCTGATCGACGGCCTCTCGAGGCTGGCCTGTATGATCGAAATATCTTCTGGTGCAAACTGAGGTTTTTCTTCTGCCTTTGGTTGCAAAAGAGGTTCCAGCAATGGCTTGATATCTACAGAGGCCAAAGCAACGTTTACGTTTCGTCTTTCAATTGATTTAATAGTTTTGACAGGAATCATCTCTAGCTTCTTGCCAATGTTGCTTGCTGGCATCACCTCCATCAATGGCGAATCCTTCTTCGTTTCTTCAACTACCTCACTTAACGAAATATCTTGGGTAGATTTTTCGAGGAAACTTATGGGGAAAAGTACAAATAGTAAAGTGCAAGCTGCAGCCATAATCCAAGGAAGTAATGGGTAGTCTTTA
>JABSPG010000319.1 GCA_013214445.1 Ekhidna sp.
AGGGCATCTTGAATAGCCATGCCTTGCGTGTAGTAAGGGTCTCCATTAGTCTTCTTATGATGCACATAATCTCTGACCATTTCAATATGCCGATCCAGCATAGTCAGACTGTGAGTTCGGGGAACCTCTTCATTCTTGTTCTCTCTATACGCTTCAGTGATATGCTGATCCTGCTCAAATAAGTACTCTCCAGTATGTCGTGCTTTTGGTTTCTTAAATTGATCCTTAGACATACGCTGGTTTCATTTGAAGTCGATCGAGAATCTGATCTACTACGCTGTTGAAGTCTTCAAAACCACTAAACGTTTGTGGGATCTTCCTTTCTGCAAGCTCCCTAGCGTAGTGAATGATCTCCACACCCAAATGCGTGTTTTCCTTGAGCTTGGTGTTGATCCTGACAGGTGTATCAAAGAGTAGACCTTGATATTCCTCTTGACACAGTTCATAAACGCCTCTATCAATGTTATTGCGACGATCATAGTTGTTCATCACAATGCCCAATGGTTCAATCTCCGAATTGATCTTCCTAAAGCCTTGAATCATCTTCAAGACGGCATTGATCCCATTTATACTAAATGAGTGCGCCATAGTAGGAATTATGACATGACTAGAAGCAGCCATGGCATTCTGGACAATGAGTTCTTCATTAGGCGGACAATCCATCAGGATAAAGTCACACTTTTCGGAGATGGGTTCCAAGAATGATCTCAACACAAATCGAGGATTGTCATATTGATATTCAGGATGCATCCTGATCATATCGAGAAAGCGTAGCGGCTGCAAGTTCTTACTCCCTGGTATGATTACCAGGTTGGGATTCACATGGATGCCTTTGGCAGCACCGAGTTTAAAAATACAATCAAAAAGATTGTAATCCTCTGTGTTTTTTACAGGTAGCGAAAGAGTCAGGTCATTCTGATCGTCGAGATCCAGAAGCAAGACTTTGTAACCACGCTGGGCAAGTATGCTTCCCAGTGAAGAGGTTGTCGTCGTTTTCCCTACGCCCCCCTTCTGGTTGGATATGGAAATGATTTTACAGTGCATATTAATGTCTGTTAATGTGAAGTAATGTGTTATTAGGAATAGGATTGAGATAATGTCAGATCGCATCTACGATCTGACATATCAATTTGCATGGTTATCCTGAGCCAAACCGAATTATAAGATTTACCGATTGCCATCTAATCGAGAAGCCAAATCACGTGCATAAGACGTATCTTCTCTCACGTCCGGAAAATATTTAATTACGTACTTATTGTAGAATTCATCAACATCACCTTTCACATGCTGTTCCCTCCTGACTAGATCTGCACAATAGCTAGCGAGGTTATCCTTGGAGGAAAATCTTGGTAAATCCAGATTAAAGGGGTTGCTTTTCACGTTTCTGACGTACAGCTTTTGATAGATAATATCTGGATTCGTATTGCTCCTCACAAGATCATAAAACTTATCTCCAAAATCGACTAGCCGCGAATACCTCTGATCGCTCATAATGCTTGAATTCCATTCCGGGCAATCCCAATGAAAGGTGACAATATGCTCCCCAGTTTGATTGAAATAGAATGAAACTTCTGAGATATAAGGTTTGCGCGATTCACGCAGGTAACCATCCCGGTACAAACGCAAAATCCAATTTGTTAGTAGAGATATGGAATCTTTACGTTCTGGATGATCGATCTTCTTTGAATAACCGATCCAACCAGTGGGTTTCATTTCAGATCTAAATGTGCTATTCTTTTTGTCCCATTCTGCTTTAAGGAAACTATTCTTTTTCATTTTAAAATTTGTTTAATAGTACTTCTAAGTACATTCTTGTACTATTTGAACTGCTATGTACTTTGGTACTTATTTTCAATATTTGTTAAGGGTTCTCCTAACAGTGACTTAAGGACCAGTCAAATAAAATCCGCTATGGAAAGGGCATACTTACCCCATGACGCATAAAGCGGTTCTTTTTTCAATCATAAATCAATAGGAGATTCGATGTGGCCACATCGAAAGACGAGTGAGTTAGATCTCAATTATGGAGACCTAGGAATACTTCTATCCATTTTTATAATAGTTAATTGTTCAACATGACTGCATTAACTATCTTCGTAACTCTAGCAGATAGTAATACAGATATCTGGTTAAAGCAGCTTTGCCGAGCTGCTTTTTACTTTTTTCTAAAGCACATCCCAATCTTTCGAAGCAGATACGAATAGCCTTCCATCACTAACGTTGATTCCGTATCAAGCCGCGATTAATAGGGCAAATCATAGAATTTCGTCAATTTTCTTTTCAATAAAGGCATCTTCAATTTCATTAAGCTTGAAGTAGCCTTTCCCCTTGCGACGCTGGTTTTTGTCTTGATTTGGATCAAGATGATAAATTTTAAGAATTCCTTTACGGACAAGCGAATACAAGTACTCCCTACTACAATCCAGTAGCTGTACCGTTACATTAAGTGACACATAATTGAATTTGTGATTTTTGACATCCATAATCATCACATCTCTGTGGGTTTGTTTGGATGTCAAGATTGAGGAAAAAATGAGAGAAAAATCTTGACCTTATGTGTCTTTATTTTAGGTCAAATTTCTTTCGTAGATCATCTAATAACTGATAATTTCTTTTAGTTTCTATAAGAGGTTTGTTGCTCTTAACACTTGATGGTAAGGGGTCAGTGAATGAATATCCAAAATATCTTCCTAGCAAAATCACCCTTTGTTTATGATCTTCTAATTGAAAGTGTCTACTATCAAAAAGACTGACAAAATAACCGAACCATGAATCGGTTGCTTTTTTTGTTCTTTTCAAGAATCCAGCATCCTTAACAAAGAATTCCCTTTCTACTAAAAAATCAGCTATCCCATCCAAGTCGACCTTTGCGTATCTCAATATTTCCTCTCTGTACTCTTTTGAGTTCAAATCGATTAACCAGGAATAGTACTCTAACTGGACTAATTTCTGATCATTGAATTCAAGATTTACAGGCCTCCTCTTGACTTTATTATGAGCGTAAAGCAATTGCTCCTTGATTACTTGATTATTTTTCTTGGTATTAATAATCTCTAATACGATTTGTCGGAAACCTTGAGAAGTGAGGTAGCCCACATTGTTAAAGGCCTTATCAACTGATTCCACTTTTTGGTCAGTATCTGAGATTATAGTTTCAATGGTATTTGAATCTTTGATTATTCTATATGACCCATCAATCTCATCACATATTGCGGTCAGTTTATCACTATTGATGCCTAGAAATTTCTTGATGATATTAGAATTTCTTGATCTCATGTAGATAAAAAGGCCAATTGAGAATCCAACTACTACTAGAAGAACTATACTATCAAAATCCATTTCTCAGTCATTACAATCATGATTTCTACTGCGAGCTACTATTTAAATTCGTCAACATATCAATCCAAGGTCTTCTTCAATTTCCATTTCTCCCAATCGGGCATCATCTCAGACTGCAAGTCATAAAACTCCTTACTGTGGTTCGGGTGAATTAGATGGCAGAGTTCATGAAGTACCACATACTCTATACTTCATCGAGGTTTTTATTACTTCTGAATTTAATATGATTCTTCCTTTAGGTATACAACTACCCTAGCGTTTTGACATTGGTTTCAATAAATCAAAAATACATTTGCATAATAAATAGGATGTGATAAAAATAGATAAATAGTATAATTTGCTGAGATCAGTAATTTATTGCCCAGAGGAAAACTTGACCACACAGTATAAAAGGAGACACTGTCAATATTTACAATAGTAGATTTCTGCAACAACTAACAGGAAGAAGAATAGATCGTTTATACAGCCTATGGAAATCTATTTGTAACAGCCTTCAAGAAAACTCAAATCTGAGTTTAGGAAATAGAATACGAAGTGAATAGAGAATGGACAGTCTGAATACGCAATACCGTGACCTATACCGTGACCTAAAAACAAAAAACCCTCTCCACATTCCGCAAAGAGGGTTTTTTAACTGTACTTGAGCCTCCAGTCGGATTCGAACCAACGACCCGCGCATTACAAGTGCGCTGCTCTGGCCAGCTGAGCTATGGAGGCCTTTCACCCTTCTGCAAGGCTGAAATTTGGTTTGCAAAAATAGCAGTGTGTTTCTATTTCACAAATCTATTTTTACTTTTTATCTAAGAAATTGTAGCAAGCTGTGATTTTAATTCAGCCAACTCTTTTTCGGCCTGATCTACCCTCTTCTGCATATCGGCTTTTAGCTTATCTGCAGTAGCTGAGTTAGCAAAAAACTCCATATTGGTATTCCAAGTAGATATGTCACTTTCCAACGTAGAAATCTTCCTTCTGATGGAATGTTCTTTACGCTGTATTTTCTTGTCGCCACCTGGAGTGTTTCGAAGGCGGCCAACTTCAATATGATGACGGAGGTCTCCTTGATCTTCTTCTGAAATAGCTTCGTTGGCTAACAATCCATTCTTCACCTTATCGAACCGATTGCGAATCTTCTTTATGGCATTTTTGGGTACAAATCCAATGGAGGTGAAGTTGTCAATCAAATCATAGATTGCATCTAAGTCTATCGATTTTTTGCTACCCTCCTCTTCTATCTGATCGCAGATCTTCAGTTTCAATTGAAGATTTTCTTCATAGGCCTTGAACTGCTCTTGATTCTGCTCTCTCCTTCTGTTAAAAAAGTGATCACAAGCATCTTTAAACTCCTTGTATACAGCGTTTCGAACCTTCTCTGGCACTGGACCAATATCTTTCCATTGCGCTTGCAAATGCTTCAGTTTATCTGCTGTAGAGTTCCAGTCGTCATTATCCTTGAGCTCATTTGCTTTTGAGATGAGCTCTTGCTTTTTGGCAAGGTTTTCCTCCCGCTTTGATTCTAATTGCTTGAAAAATTTATTCTTACCAGCAAAAAATGCTTTAAATGCATTCCAAAAACCTCGATTGATTTCCTTAGCCTTTTCGCGAGGAACTCCTCCAATTGCTTCCCAACGCTTCTGGATATCCTGAATAGCTTTGGTCTTATCATTCCATTCCGTAATTCGATCCGAATTGAAGTCAGGGAAATCTGAAACCTCCCTTATCAGCTCCTCCTTCTTTACTAGGTTAGCTTCAAACTCTACTTTTAACTGGTCGAAATACTCTTTTCTACGAGCATATATGGCGTCTGATGCTGCCTTAAACCTTTGCCATGTAGGCTCCTGATCATCTTTTGGTACAGGACCAATGTGTTTGTATTCGTCATGCAGATCGTTCAATTGAACGATTGCTGCTTTCATATCTTCTAATTGTGCGAGCGTCTCCGCTTTTTCGCAAAGCTCTTGTTTGAGCTTTAAATTCTTTTTTCG
>JABSPG010000032.1 GCA_013214445.1 Ekhidna sp.
TGCTTTATACATTGCAAGATCTGACTCACTTAATTCGGCGATTATGAATGCCATTTAACTGGTAGTTTCTTGGTTTACAATTTTTTGCCCTTGATGAGTAAGTAAAACGTAAAAGACACTTCCCCTAATGCCGCAGAGAAACCAACAATAAGAGCCGTGTAGGTTTCATAGCCAGGCACAAGGAAGTTACCAAATGTTTCGATCAGGTATCCCAAGGAAGAGGCAAGCAGAAACCACCCCAGGATGGCGGGTATGGTATTCGACTTATGGATGGATAGACCAAGCAACAGTAGATGAAGTCCGAAAAACCCTCCGGCAATTAAGTATCCATTGGTGTGAGCATCCACCAATAATAAGCTGACGGAGGCTAGTTGTTCTTGGTCAAAACTTGACAGGTATTCCGCTCCTCCCAAGACATGGATTGCCAGGTAGTGGTTCAGTAGATTGATGCTTCCGATAGCGGGATGGGCTATTAGGCGCAGTGCTGCAGAAGCGAGGGCTAGATTTTTGCCAAAGGGTTTGAACATTTGGTAGAGCAGCACAGCTATGATTGCGTCCGTAATGAAAGCAACTAAATCCAAGGAAAGACCTAGTCTGAATAGCTCTTCATCTTCCAAAATATTCGTAGCTGTTGCCAGCGCATCACCCGATACAATGATTGTCTCGCGCACATATCCTTGGCTAAAACCCGCGCAGATGATGACTATCAGGTAGAGAAGTCCTGTCAGTCGATGTGTTTTCTTTTCCATGTTGATTCTGTTTTGAGTGAGGTTGTTCTTCAAGCGTTGTAGATAATTACATTTCCTTTTTTGTGCCCAGCATCAATGTATGCATGGGCTTCAGCTAGTTTTTCCAATGGGTATTGGCGATCGATTATCGTTTTTAGATTTCCCGATTTGTAGATACTCACCACCTCGGCCAGCATGGATCGAAGCTTAGCTTCTTTGTTTGTCCCGGTAGCTTGAAATTTGGCTTTCTTGCCCTTGAGAAAGGAAGTGGTTATCATCTGCACAAGTAGAGGGAAGCTGAGCACAGGAGATAGATAAGTTCCACCTTCCATTAGTATCTTCTTACACTTCTCAAATGAGCTCTTTCCTACTGTGTCATAGATGTAGTGGTATTGTATCTTCCCTTGAGTGAAGTCCTCCTTGTAGTAGTCAATGACGTAATCAGCACCTAAGGACTTTATTAGCCCGACATTTCTATCGCTGCATACCCCTGTTACTTCCGCACCAAGGTGTTTGGCAATTTGTATTGCTGACATGCCAAGAGCCCCAGAAGCACCATTAATCAGCACTTTGTCACCTTTTTTAATTTTAGCAATTTCTTTCAGGAAATTGTAGGAGGTTAAGTGTCCGTCGCAGAAGTTAGATGCTTCGGAAAAATCGATGGTGTCTGGAAGGTGCAAGATTATCCCGTTCTCAGGAATGGCTAAGTATTCTGCATTGGCTTTGAAGCCAAATGCTGTTTCACCAAATACTCGGTCTCCAACCTGAAATTTGGATACATCCCTACCCACTTGTTCTACGATCCCGGCAAATCCGGTTCCCGGGATTCCAGTTTTTGGTTTGGACAATCCAATGAATAACCTTGTCAAATAAGGCTTGCCTGTCCGCATCATCGCATCAGCGGTGGTTGCTGCGGAGGTCATGACTTTTACCAGGACTTGGTCAGCCTTGGGCACTGGTTTAGCAACAGACTGGACTTTTAGTACATTAGGGGAGCCGTATCCTGTTGCTACTACTGCTTTCATCTTTGTTTTCATTGATCTTGATTTTTTGATTCAAGACAAAAAGAATTGAAAGACAATGGGTAGTTGTTCTATATACCAGGAAGAAGTTCCGAATTATAAATCCGAACATGTTTGGCCAATTTAGCAGTGGTTCTTTTGGTATTCTTTTGGGGTCAGGCCTGTTGCTTTTTTGAATGCTGTATTAAATACTGTCTTTGAATTGAACCCACTTTCGTAGGCCAACCCAATGATGGAAATGTGGGAATTGGCTGGGTCTACGATTAGCTTCTTGAAATACGCAATTCTTTTATGATTTACGAACTCATTGAAATTCTTACCAATGAACTCATTGAGCAGCCATGAAAGCTGATTGGGATGGATATCTACTTGATCTGCTAATGATCGTAGGCTCAAGGAAGGGTTTAGAAATGGGCTGTTAGCCTCTATATACAATTGTAGCTTCTCTACTTGTTTTCTGGCAACTGCCTCATCAGGGGCTTTTTTCTTGGTTTTCTTTGTGCTGGAAAGTTCTTGGGACTCATAGATTCGGGAATGAAGTTCAGCGTAGCGAGCATCACTTTTGATATCTGATGCAAGAGGATCACTGAAACCAATCAGTAGGACGGATGAATTCAATTCAACTATTTTGTTTGCCACTTCGAATGCTTTGTCAAACTGGCCGAGATTGACATATGCCAGATAGAGGTAGGAATGTGCATGATGGGCTTCAGGGTCTTCGGCATACTTTTCTAATTCCTTGAAATTTTTGCTGTCTTTCTCTTCAGAGAGGAGATCAATTAGCGTAAGTATACCCAGCCGTTCTTCAGGTGTAAAAACCTCAACTGGCATTTGCTCAATGAGGGCTTTAGCTTCATTTATTTTCCTTTGATGAAGGTAGATATAAGCTAAGACAACCAGAGCCGGTAGGTTTCTTGTGTTTTCCGCTAGCAGCTCATTCAGTATGACTAGTGCCTTTTCGAATTCGTGGGTACGATAGAAATAGCTTGCTTCAAAAAAGCGTGTTTCTGGGTTAAGCGGATCTACTGACTTTGCATAGAGTATGTGTTCTTTTGCCTTTTTGAAATCCCCCTTTAGGGTATGGTAAAAGGAGAGAAACTGATGACCCTCTGCATACGTTGGCCTAACTGCTATGGATTTTTGAGCGTAATTCATCGCAGCTGAGAAGTTAGCTTCTGTAAAAAATGCTTGATTGGAGAGCATCAAGTTCAGGCGGGCATTGTTTGGGTCAAGTTCCATGGCCTTACGGATAAAATCCGTCGCTAAAGCCCATGATTCTTCTCGAGGTGAAAAACCAGCCACTGCCATGAAACTGTAGCTGTCAGCCAACCCCAAATGAGCATCTATCAACTTTGCATCTAATTCAAGGGACTTTTCAAATTCCTGAATTGCCAAGTTGATATCTGTCGGGTTCCACTTATAGAAATGGTATTGACCCTTTAAGAGATGTTCATAAGCAGTCAGGTTTTGGGTAGGACTTTTTAGGAGGTGATCTGAGAGGCCGAGATGACCTTTGTTTTCACGGATCTTGTCGGCTATCAGCAAGCTGATCTCATCCTGTATGGCAAACAAGTTTTCCAGCTGTCGGTCCCAGGTCTCTGACCAAAACTGCGTGTCCTCTTCAATGTCAATGAGCTGAGCCTGAATGCGTATGGTTCCGTCGGAAATTCGTACGCTTCCCTCCAAAAGGATATCTGCGCTGAGTTTGTTTGCGATTTCTGCTAATGGCAGTTGGTGATTTTTGAAATAGAAACTGGAGGTTCTTGAGGTAACTTTTAGGTGATCTATTCCTGCAAGCGCATTGATGATTTCTTCGGTTATGCCATCGCAGAAATACTCGTTTTCCTGATTGCTACTAAGATTCCTGAAAGGCAGAATGGCAATGGAGGAAATGTAATCAGTAGAATATTCAGGCATAAGCCATTTCTCGGTTATATTTTTTTCGGTATTCCAAAGGAGTCATGCCAGCATATCGTTTAAAGATATTTCTGAACGTTTTGTCATCGTTGTATCCTGAATCGAGCATGACTTGCAGTACATTCATTGTCGATGATTCTAGCTTCTTTTTTGCATTCAATGGGTATTCCTTAGCTGGTTTTCTTAAAAATAAGAAAAACCTACTCTGAAAATTCATCATCCGTAATTCTTAGCTCATATTCGGTAAGTCCGTATTCTCCCGCTTCGAAATCTTTACTAATCACCTCCCAGTCTTCGTTGATGATCGGTGATATAGTTAATTCCGAAGAGTCTGAAAGTTGTAGGAGAGATAGGGAACTAAACGAGTTGGATGGTTCAGGATTGACTCCAATGATACCGTCTTCAAAAATCTTCGAGGTTGTGTTGGGTGAAATAATGGAAGCAGTGTCTATGAGCTGCAATCCAAGTTCTTGGGAGGTTACAAACTGAACTTTTAGTTCAGCTGATGTAAGGTTAGCAATGAAATAACTTGCTGCTCCTGCCGGCTCAAAGCAGCATGCTGCAGGTTCTTCATCGCAGGAAAATAGTAAGAATGAGAGTATGCTTAGTAAAGCTATCCTTTTCATTTAGCATTGGTTTTTGACCAGACAAAAATAATTCTATGCTTGACGGAATATGCCTTGTTTGTTCATTTGAATTTCTCACTTGTTCGAAAAAGAGGACAGTATTGTGTTCAGTGATGCTATGTCATCTTTCTTTTGTAGGTAGTCGTCGATTGCTCTATTACCCATGCTTTGAATTTCATATTCCGGGAGGTATTCCCTAAACATGAGGTTCACAATCGTGTCAACAATCCTTTCCTTTAATCCATGGGAGAGGTTGAATTTGCGAACGATGGATTGCTCCGTACCCATATGAACAATTTCGTGGATAATGGTGTATGCGGGGTTTTGATACTTCATGAATCCTCCTTCCTTATTCGTTAGAAGCGTAATGGTTCCATTGTCAGGATCATAGCTACCTCCTGTACCATAAAGGGTAAAAACGATTCGATAAGTATCGAAGGTTTTGAACTCCCAATCCCAATCGCTTTTTTGCGTGGCTATCTGGTCGGTCAATCTAGATAACAGACCGATTTCATCCTCGACCGCTGATCGAGCTTTCTGATAGTCGTTGGGATCGAAGGTTTTGTTTTCTAGGAACTCATAGATCGCACGGAAATCATCGTTTCCGAACGCTCCATTCTTAGATTTATCAAGCAGCGAATCAATCAATGCTCCTTTGGGAAGATACACACGATAGCCTTGCTTTTCAAAAAAGGTAATATCATTGATGGTTCTCCAAATGGAGCTTGCTTCTTGCTCGATGGTAGGTGGAACGATTACAAGCCTAGCAACGGGCTTTTGGGACCAGGCAAATGAGCTGATCAGTACAAAGAGTAAAATCAAATGAGTTTTATAATCCACGCTGCTTATTAGTTCGTATCCGAAAAATATGATAATCCTAGTTTAAGGAAACCTCTTCCAAGATTTCATTTCGTATCTCTTTTCCGTTCTTGTCGATATAAACGAACCAAACGTTGGTTTTGCATGTGCGACTAAGGACATCCTTGGAGGAGCATTGCTGAATGGTTCCTTTGAGGAGATATCCATCTGAGGTTTTCTCAGTTGAATTGCCATATTCATTGTCAAATCTCCCAAAAGTGTTTTCCCACATTAGTTTTCCTTCTCGATCAACTTTGATTGCGTACAGGTCATAGTTCCCATTTCCAAAACTGCTGGTTGATCCTATTATCAGATATCCATCTTCTAGTTGCATGATTGAACTAGCTTTATCATAGCTACTGCCTCCCAGTCGCTTTGACCAGACTTCATTACCATTGGGTAGATTTTTCGTAAGCAGAATATCTGAGGTCTCTCCGTCTTTTGAACCAATGGTGGAAACTTGAACAGACCCATTGTCGATCGGTATTTTTGGTTGAAATATTAGGTTAGTCTGTTTTTTGAATCGATTGTTTTTTGCTCTTTCGTTCAGGGTGATCAGTACGTCTATGGGCCGGTCGAATTGGTCTCTTTTTACCTGGATGATGTATCCGGAGGCTGTCAGGACGTTTCTGTTGATTGCCTTTACCTCATAGATTTCACCTTCCGCATTTGAAACCTGCATTTCCAATTGTTTTTCGTTTTTCCCCTTTAGAATTACATGCATGTCCAACTCGCTGCTGTAGTATTTCCCTTCAAAAGCAGCGAAATCAGAAATAGTAGGAGTTTGCTCGTTGCTACGCATATATGTCTTCGTCTTTCCATTGGATTCATACAAGACCATTTCCTCCTCGTAGAAGACCACCTTCCATGAAGGTTGATCTGCAAAGTAGTAGGATTCATTACCTTCAGGAGTAAGTTCAAATGGGTTGCTATCAAACCTTTGCCAATAAATCTTGCCATCTTGCTTAGAAACTTGGATCAGTGTTTCCTCCGGTGAGACATACTGTCCAATGATCTTGGGTTTGCTAGTAGTCGTCCGCTTTTCGTAGTAGCGTTTGTTATACGCTTCTGTTGTTTTCTCTACACCTGGAAGCAGTAGGTTAGCAATATCATCCGCTACATGTTGACAGATGATTTTACCATTGTTGGTCATGATAAAGATGGAAAGGGCTTCAGTTGGAAACCTGTCCAGCTGGCAATTATAAGAACCTGTACTACCTGCATGAAAGATGGCGTTCCTACCCGTTCTTTTGTCCAACTCAACTCCAAAACCGTAAGATTTAATTTCGCTGTTTGGGATGGGTTGTTGACCTGCTAGTAACAGTTCATTTCCTTCTTTTTCGGCATGCTGTACAGCAATTTCGAAAAGTAATTGATCCTTCAGTGTGGTATATAATGAACCGTCCGCATAGAACTTAGTCACCATGGGAAATTGTAGCCAATCTGCCGATCCCCAATCTGAATAAGGATCTGCCTTATTGGGGATCACTGCCATGTACTTTTTGAGGAAGGCGGTTTCATTCATTCCTAGACTCTTGAACCATCGTTCGGAGTAATCATGAAAACGTTCCCCGGTCACTTCCGAAATGAGCTGTGCCATGATGATATAATTGGAGTTAGAGTAGGCGTAAGCTGTGCCA
Organism: Ekhidna sp.; assembly: GCA_013214445.1. Lineage (GTDB taxonomy): Bacteria > Bacteroidota > Bacteroidia > Cytophagales > Cyclobacteriaceae > Ekhidna. The sequence continues at coordinate 6,792 of JABSPG010000032.1, forward strand.
GGAGAAAACATGAGTTCTTCCTGTAGCTCTAAAAGTCGAAGAACATCTTTGTTTCCTTTGCCTACCTGCTTCCACCAAGGTTTGTTTTTCATTTCATACAAAAAGACGTAATCTCGGATTCCGCTGGTGTGGTTGATCAGGTGCCTGATTTTTATTTCCGATTTTACCTTGGGATAGAGCTTGGGGAGGTACTTCCTGATATCTTCTTCTAGATCAAGTTTTCCATCCATAGATAATTGGAGGAGCAAAAGCGCAGTAAACTGCTTAGATGTAGAAGCAATATTGAATCGGGTGCTGTCATTCACTTTTACTTTGTGTGGCAGGTTTGCATAGCCTATGTAGTGTTCATAGATAATTTCTCCGTCTTTGACAATGCCGACTGCAAGTCCCGGATCTTCGTCATCTACGTACTTGTACAATATCTGGTTTATGGAATCTTCATTGAAGCTCAGTCTGGTTTGAGCTAATGCAGCAGAAGTAAAGAATAAGAGGGAAAGCAGGAATGGGAGTCGAACGGTCATGTCTTTAAATTTGAGACAATTTTCGAGGTTTATGCTGCCCCTCGCGCTTCAAATGATCATTTGGAACTCATTTCACATTGTTTTCCATAAATTGATGTGGAGTCAACCCCGTATGCTTCTTAAAAGCTCTATTGAACGTGGTTTTTGAATTGAATCCGCAATCCAAGGCAATTCCTAATAAGGTGTGTTTGACATGGTCTCCGTTTTTTAGCTTTTCCATCACGGCCTGTGCGCGTCTTTCGTTGACAAAATCATTGAAATTCAATTGAAATTCTTGATTGATAACTTTTGAGATAATGCTGCGATTGCTATGCAGTCGTTTTGCCAGATCTGTTAAGGTCAGGTTAGGGTCTTTGTAAATATGCTCTTCTTCAAACATTCGAATGATTTTGGTGCGCCATTCTTTAGCTGATTTCTCTGGTATCCCATCCATTGGTTTCTCCCGTTTATACTCAATTTGATCGGGCTCTTTTATTGGCGATAGGTACACTTTTATAGAGCCTTTGATGGTTTGCGAATACCCGGATATAGAGATATATAAAAGTAGCAAAGAGAAAACCAGGTAATACCAAAATTTGTCGCCGAAATTCCAGAAGTCAGTGTTCGTAAAGAAGAAAACTATTCGTAGGAATAGGATAATGCTAAAAGCTACAGCGAAGTTTCTGATCCACTTAAATGCAATGGCATCAGCAAAGCTGACTTCTTGGAGTGAAATTTTGCGATAGCTCTGGTAGTACCTCAAACTGAGTAGTAGATAGGCTAGCATTGAGATCACACCTGCTATTTGATACCACTGATCAAGATCCTTGTCTTGTTCATCGGCATAGAAGTAGTAAGCATCTAATAAAAGGATGTCAGTCACGAAAACCACCAGACTATATATCAAATAAACGATTGCTGGTGCGAAATGAAGCAGGTCACGCTTCGTATAAACCAATTGCTTGTCCAGTAGCGTCTGGACATAAAAGAAGAATACCGGACCGATAAGAAAGAGTTGGTTAAATGGCACAAAGAACATAAATGCCCGATATGGATCACGCCCATACCAACCTGCGTAACCCAACATGAAAGGGCATAGGTAAAGAGCGCCTAATAGCAGAAATAGGGCTAGCCAATGGCTGGCTCTTCTGTTCTCCTCGATGCTGTTTTTAAGAATGAGCGCTGCAAAAATGATTGCATGAAAAAAGAAGATCAGTAGGATCGAGCTCTTCTCGTTATGGTCGAAGGGTACTAGTTCGAAGATTTCGTCCAAGGGTGATTAGGCAATTGCGACACAACTGCAAAGTAGAATATTTTTCGATTTCTGGTATTGAGAGGGGCTAAAATTCCGAATAGGATGTAAGGGCAGAGAACGGAGATTTTTTATCCAAAAAAAGTGAATCTGCTTCCAAGTTTATTCTCCAGCTCGTTCATCAATATCAATCAGTACTTTAAATGTCTTTCTAGAAGTAGCTATCAAGTTATCTAATTCAGAGTACTTGCCACTCAGCTTAAAATCAAAGTCTTTAACTACAGCATCTTCTCATCGAGTTGTAGTGCTTGTTAAGCTATTCATGTCCTGATTATCAATAGAATAGAAGGTGCTAAGTATTTCACCAAATTTTTCAGGATTGTGAATCCATGCGATATGTCCGCAATCTTCAATTACATGAAATTCCGCTTTCGGATACCTTTCATAGACCTCAGTTTTACTCTCTCCATAAATATCACCATCTCCATAAGTCACGATGATAGGAAAATCAGGGTTGGTCATTGGCTCCAGTTTTTTATACGAAACAATGTTTTTCCGAGTAATATTTACTGGGTCAGCGTGTACGGCTCGCAGTTCTTCTTCATTGACTGAAATAGCGGAGTAGTTCTTGTGGTAATTGTTCATTACAATAAAAAAGACTTTCTGGTATGCTTTATCTGACCCCATCATACCCAGTAGGGAATTCCACCCCAACTTCATCCATTCTCCCGATGAGGCATTCAATTTGTTGTATTTCATCACTTCTTTTTCGGTTTTTTTCCAGGTTGAATTGGTTCCCGAACTCGGGCTACACAGAAATAGGCTTTTGATGTTTTCCGGTCTTTCCTCCGCATAAATTTGGGCATATAGTCCTCCCCACGAATGTCCAAATAAGTGGAAAGATTCAAGGTTGAAATGACTTGCAATTGCATCAATGTCAGAGATGTAATCTGCTATGGCGTACTCAGCATTTGGATTCAAAGATTGGCCTGTTCCTCGTTGTTCGAAGGTTATGACCTGAAATTTGCTGTTTAGTTCCAAGGCCACTTCAGCCATTGCATAAGGCACTCCTGGACCACCATGAAGAAGAATTACGGTTTCAGCCTGCTCTTTTGGATAAATGGTGGTGTTCAAAGTCACCTCTCCATTTTGAATTTTGAGGTATTCAGTAGTTTGAGCGAAAAGGTTTTCTGATGGTAGCATGACGATTAGAATTAAGCTTTTGATAATATGATTGATTGTTTTCATGATTGTTAGTTTTGATTTAACAATCCAAAATTCAGGTTCATCAAAAGCAAAAGCATTAACAAATGATAAAATGCAAACTCAGTCCCTGATTTCGCTCCTGAGCCTACTCAATGAAATGTTTGTAATTCCTAAATAAGAAGCGATGTATGGGTGCGGAATTAAGTTCTCCAGGTTATGATACTCGCTCCTAAATCTCTTTAGTCTATCCCTTGCGGTGAGGGAGGCAAGCCCAATTTCTTTGGAGACTTTTGAAAGTAATTCATTTTGGAGGACTGTAAATGCAAAGTTTCTTACTTCTTCATTTTCGGATCGAAGGATTTCAAACTCTTTTGCGTCTACAACTGCCAGTTTAACGTCCGTCAGCGCTTGAAAGAATAGCTGAGATCGTCCTTCCTTGTTACGTGCCACATGGGGAGTCAAAACAGAATTGGTGCAATAAAAAGCGATGGTAACTTCTACTCCTTGTGGATTAAGAATATAACTTCTGATAATGCCATCCAGAACAAAGTATTCTTCCTTGTTGTGTGCGCCCTTTCTAATAATTAACTCCTTCTTTTGAAAATTCGATGATGTAGCCAGGTCCTCGATGGCCTTGATTGAACTTAGGGATATCGGATAGATACTGTTAGTAATTTCAGAAAGCATGTTTAGTCGTTTATGGCGTCCAAATACCTGTGGGATAGAGCTCATTAAGAAAGTTGAAATGGCTTGATTTTACCATAGATATCGTTTGCTATGAGGTTATTCAGTTTTAACTTTTGAATTGATCTCCTCCCTTAGAAGTTGCTCGGTTTTTATAAGTTTTTCATATAACCTAAGTATTGCAAGCTGTCCGGATGATCTCATTAGTGAACTCTGGACTGAGTTACTACTAAAGTATTTTTGAACAGTCATTTGTAGCTCATCTGTATTGGGTTCGACACCTAAAAACTCTTTGTATAGTGGCAAGAAGTTATTTTGAGCATAAGCTTTCGCCTCCATGGATTCGATAAAACCATTAAAACTTCTTTCCTCACGATCTAGGTCTTCAACAATCAGATAGTATTCGAAGAGTAAACTATCTAGACCTGATTGGTTGAGTTCATTTATAAACCCTGCATTTGTCAAGGACTCCATTCCACTCTTTTTGGGAATAAACTGAAAGTCAACAAAAATCTCATTACTTCGGTAGATGTCTGAAAGCTCCATTTTTCCATTCATGATGATCTTAAGCAGAGTGGATTTGCTTATCTCTGATAATTCTTTCCTTCGTTGAAGGTTAGAGCTAGCCAATACTATGTCCTCTGAAACATTGTTAGCAACTTTGATTAAGTATTCTTTTAGTTCTTCCTGTTCAACTTTCTCACGGTTCCAATTATCAATCTGAAGTGCAATTAAAATACCGATTACTACAAGAAATACTTCGCCAACAGTATATAAGAGAAAGGACTTGATTTTTCCTTCCTTCAGTTGTTTCCTTTTGAATTGGTTAAGTAGTCGCAGCATATCAGTTAGTAAGTTAATAGGAAATTAAGGAGACGAAGCTCTCTGCAGTGACAGCTTAGCAGAAGCACTAAGATAGCTCTGCTATCCAACACCCAAAAAAGCATCTACAAAGCACTAAGTTGTCAAAGTGAGAAACCAGAAGCACGAAAATCACTAGGAGAGATGAGCTTTCAGAATGGCTGGCGGAGCAGTGAAGATCCGATAAAACTTGGAGAAAGCACTCTAGCGCATTCATGCTAATGCCTTTTATCCTCTTTTTCTAGTCCAAGAACCTAGAATCGGGTTAAGATTCTGCTTAACCAAATGATCTTGGTAAAAAAGTTAAACGTTTAGTTAATCTTGTCCCACAGCTAAAAATTCAATGTTGGATGGTAAGTTGTTAATCTTAGATTTAAGCTCTTTGGGTTTTAAGTTAATTTCACTCAATTCAGATATATCCGACCACTTAAAAGTTAAATGATCTTCCAATCCGCTAAACTCAATATTTGGATTAAACTCAGAGTGATCTAATATCTTCATTAGATAAATTGTTGAAATTTCATGAAAGTTGGTTTTACCAATTTGGAAGAAGTTTTCAATAAACCAAATTGGTCTTACAACTTGTACTTTCCAACCAAGTTCTTCATGTATTTCTCTAACAACAGTGTCAGCAGTAGTTTCAAAGAATTCAACCCGACCACCAGGTAAAGCCCAAAAATCATCTTTCAAATCTTTTTGGATTAGAATATGATCCTCCTTAATGAAAAGGGCAACACTCCTGAAGTTAAATTGATTGTTTCCTTTCTTAAACTTTAGCATGATTACAAGTTATTGAGCATGATGCTATGCTACTCACGTGCAAGTCCAGATACAATTTGTAGAATGCACCTAGGTACATGCCTTCATATTGTCTGTTACCCGCTGACATTTTTCTTACATTAAACAAGACTGAAGTTTACTGAATAAGTATTAATTGGTTAAGGGTTATGTAGTTTGGAATTCAGCCTATTCAATGCACGTGGAAGTTCACGGGTTCACTTTCTTCTTCTTACACAGAGTTATCGACTATAAAGATGTTCCAACAATTTGATATATTTAACGTAGTAGAATTTGCTAGATTCGTTATGTTATGAGAATTATTAGGGGAATATCTGCAATAATAAAAGGAGAATTACTGTCATATCTTGTGTTGGCATTCATAGCATTTGCTATCTACGGCATCAGTCTTTTATTCTGAGAATTTTGTTCAATTAGTATCACCTTAATAACAAGGTAATTAGGATCTTTCCTCTTCAGTCTGATATTCAGTGAATTTATCTGCACCTAAAGGTTTCGCCAATTTCAAGTTGAACTATTACAGTATAATTTTCTGATAGAACCATAATCTTGCGAGTCTGTCGGGCAATGTCCTACGACCTTACGTTTGATCCGAAAGTGGCTGAGAGCACAGATCTATAAGAGCGGGAGGCTATACAAACGCAGGAAGGGCATACCTCAAGGTAGTCCTTTGAGTCCATCGCTATCTAATATTATGTTGGATCAATTGGATCAATATCTGGCATGACTGGAAACGACCTGAATGCAAACGCAAGAATCTGACTAGATTGGATCTGGAATCAATCAAGTACGTACTATGTCCAAATCTAAAAACGAGATGTCTCCCGGTTGCTTCACCGGATTTATGCTATTCTTCTTCGTGATTTCTGTAGCCTTGCTTTATTGGGCTTATGTCAAAATCCAATTTACCAGAACCGTGATGGATGCCGATATACTTGTAACTGCAACGGTGGTGGATATGAATAAGATGGATCGGAGGGCTGGAAATACCCGAACACATCAAGGGGATTTGGTCGCACCATCATTGGAATTTGTCTATCTGAAAGATACCATACGCTACGATTCGGAGCAGTATTCAAATATCAGTAGTTATGGGATAGGGGATACTGTTGGTATTTATGTCAATCCGGATAAACCTACTGATTCTGTCATCAACACCTGGTCCGAAAAATGGGGAGGTGCTGCACTGGTTGGAGCTTTAGGATTGATTTTCTTTTTGATTTCGGCTGGGTCATTAATAGGTAGCTTGTTCAAATAAGCGTTTTTAATAACTACTCCAACTCAGTATCCAGCTAGCGTGCGGATGTCCACATCTAGCTCTTTGAGATTAAAAGTAGCGAATCCTGACGGGGACGCCTAGTCCCACACCCGCAACGTATTCTATGATGCCCTGCGCTTCACAAGACATTCGCCAGAAGCTGAGACGTTCCGTAGAGAGATAAAATACCCAGAAGGGACAGGGAGCGGTGAAGTTCAGGTGAAACTGGCAGAAAACGAATCAGGCGCATTAGTGCTAGCACTTGTTATCTTCCTTCTTTTTTGATTCTCTTTTTATATCTCTTAGAATTGAACTCAATAGATTGAATTTGCATCATATAGACAGTATTTCCTCTTTGAGTACCTGGGCTCCAAGTTGGTCCATTGGTGAGTAATCGAATTGCTTCTTTATCACATTCTGGATTTATGCCTTTTACTACATGCACTCCATCTATAGAACCATCTCTATTTACAATAAATTGAAGAAATACATATCCTTTTACCCCGTTAGCAAGTGAAGATTCAGGGAACAAGATCTCATTTTCGGTATATTGTTTAAAAGACTCAAAACCATCTTTTGGAGCGGGAGGATTTTCAACTATTGTGTAAACATCTGTTCCAAATCCTTCTTGCATCACTTTCTGACCATACTTGGATAGTCCAAATTGATATACTTCTTCATGTTGTGTTAGTTTGCCGAGTTCCCTATAGCTATCCGATGCAGCTATTATCATGTTATTGTTGAGATATTGATTGCTTATGTGGTCAATCTCTGTGTAAAGGGATACCACTGTAGACCATTCCTTATTTTGGTAGGCTTCAACAGCAGAATCTTCAAGAGCCTTTACTTTCATTGCCTCTGCTATTATGTCTTGGCAATTGGCTGTTATAGTAAAAATGCAAAATGCAATTAGCGAAAGTTCTTTTTTCACGATGAAATATGGAAGATATCGCCTAGCTAGCACGTGTGCGCTCACTAGTATTTAATCGCACCAAGATAGCTCTGCTAGCCAACACCCACAACAGCATCTACAAAGTACTGCGATTAGAAGATAAAACCCAGAAGCACTAATGGATTGTAGGATAGATACCTTTTCAGAATGGGTAGCGGAGCGGTGAAGATCAGGTGAAACTGACAGAAAGCACTCAGGCGCATTCGTGCTAGCACTTGTTACAGGGCTGTTTATTTCAGCAGTTGTTGATGTTTCTTGTGCAAGATTTCAGCATATTCAGGGTCGATCTGATAAATTAGCTGTTCCTGAAGTTCAAAGAGCTGGACCCTGAAATCTTCGTCATCACGTCTTTTAGCCAGTTCGAGTTTAGAGGCCATTGAAAAAGTTATGGAATCAAAAATCCAAAAGAGGATATCTTTCTTCTCAAAAGTTCTTTGTCTGGAAAACTCTGTTCCTTGTTCACACACAACAAAGTGGTATTCCTTGCCTGTTATCTCAATATGAGGAGTTCCGTCATGTCGAGAACTTGCAAAAGTTGGAATTAAATGATCAGGTGCTTCAATCTTCTTGGCGATTGTTCTTACTTCCTCTTCGAAATCGTCTAATGCTTTCATTTTGTGAATTGAACGTCCTTTAGTTTGCCAGTTGAGAAGTCTAAAGTGCAGACGAAACAACCAAAGTTCCACAGTTTGTTTCCTTTTATGAAGTTGACATAGGAATCTGCACTTCCGTTTGTTGGATGTTCAGCCGTCCAAAGCAGTGTCCCTGTCGAATCGAATGCTTGACAATTATTAAACTGCCTGTATTTAGGAACGAGTTCATCAAACTTATATATGACAATGGCTTTGTTATCAATTATCCGAGCATCTTCAATGTTAAAATCCAGTTTGAAAGACTTGCCGTCAATGTTCAAAATGTAATCCGAAAATTTGAGTGATTTCATGTCTACGTTCGCACAATGCCCTGTAATGTCAAGGTAAGGTGTGTTTCGTGTCCCTGTCCGTTTGGTACGAAAGTAGCGAATCTGCCTTCCATAGACAATAG
>JABSPG010000320.1 GCA_013214445.1 Ekhidna sp.
GTCAACTCTATGGTAATAAATATGGAATTAATCCTCCTACTTAAGAAAATGAAATGTATTGGGGGCAGAAGGGTGTTTTCTACATGGCAGACATCACTTCTCTTAAACCTTGATAGGTCCAAGGTTTATCTACAAAGCGATCGATCAAATTAGTTTGAATTGCTTCGCTCACCTCACCTTCAGCAGCATAACCAGATATCATCACTTTTTTAGGAGATGCAGTCATATCTATGGTTTCAAGCTCTTTGAGAAATTCCACACCAGACATTATCGGCATTCTTTGATCTGTAAAAACAAACTCGACGTCATTGTTTTTAACGTAGTTCAAAGCTTCTTCAGGATATGTAGTCGTAAAAACATCAAAGTCTTTCTTAAACATCTCCTTGAACAGTAGAAGGTTTATCTCCTCATCATCTAAATATATTACTGCCGGCCTCTGTTCGTTCATTATCTCTTTTTCTCTTTTCACTCTAGTTGATATGACAAAAGTAACGGAAATACTTCGATCTTTGATTCACGCAATAGTACAATTTCGTCGAAAAAATCCTACTTTTTAAGTAATAGGGTCTTCAAATTGTCATATGACCAAGGCTTGCTTACGAAGTGATCAATCAACTTGGTTTCTAAAGCCTCATCCACTTCGCCTTCTTGCGTAAAGCCGGATATGATCACTACAGTCGAGTCAGTCGAAACACCGAGATTTCTCAATTCCTTCAAGTATTCGACCCCTGTCATAATTGGCATTAATTGGTCTGTTAGTATAAAATCAGGCTTATTACCCTTAACATGTTCAATTGCATCATAGGGAGAAGTGGTGGTGACGATATCAAAATCTTTCTTAAACATCTCCTTAAAGAGAATTAGATTGATCTCTTCATCATCTAAGTATATCAATGATGGTTTACTGTCGCTCATTTTGTTGAATCTACTAATGGCATTCTTATGATAAATTCAGCTCCCTCACCGGGTTTCGAATTTACTGCAATCGTGCCTCCGTGTCTCTCTACTATTCCATAAGTGATTGCCAGCCCCAGTCCTGTGCCAGCTCCAACTTTCTTTGTTGTAAAAAATGGGTCAAATATCTGCTGCTTATCTGACTCAGTCATCCCCATGCCATTGTCTTTAATGGATATCTCAACAGCATTTTTAACCTTAGATGTGCTAATATGTATTTCTCCACCCTTACCTTTTTCATCAACTGAATCTATTGCATTGCTCACTATATTCAGAAATGCCTGGCTGAGTTGCCCTTTGAAGCCATCCATCTCTAACGCTTCTTCAGTAAAATGCTTCTCAATCTTTACGGAATCCTTATGACGACTGTTTAATAATAATAATGCCACATCAATATCATTGTGGATATCAATTTCCGTCTTCTTTTCTGTTTCTGAACGAGAAAAAATCCTTAACCCTTTTACAATATCAGTTGTTCTCTCAGCTCCTATTTTTATACTTTTTATCATCTGATCGATGATCATCTGGGCAGAATCAAAACCAACTTCTTCGCGCTCTTTAACGATCGCCTTGATCGAGTTTTGAACATTTTCATCATCTTTTAGATCGGTAACATGAGAAATTACGGGCCTAACTTCTTCAAACTTATCGCTTAACACATGTATACCTTGATATACAAAATTGATTGCATTATTGATTTCATGGGCTATACCAGCAGTAAGTGTACCCAAGGAAGCCATTTTTTCAGACTGAACCAATTGCGATTGAGTCTCCTGTAGTTCTTCTAAAAGCCTGCTTAAATCTTCTTTTTGTTCCGCTAATTTTTTTGCAGCTTTCTTTCTGGCACGATAGGCTGTAAAAATCAAGAAAGTAAAACCCACAATAGCAACCATGAATAGTACAAGAAATATTAGCGCACTTTGCTGAGAATTTACCTTATCAGACATAGTCTCCAACTTCTCTTCTCTCTCCGTAATTTCCTCATTCTGTTTTGCAATGCGTTCATCTAGCTCTTCTAGCGTCTTATTTCCTCTAGCTACATTTTCCTTCTGCTCTTCAATTTCATCACCAAGTTCCAACAATTCTGTTTCTCTGGCATCTAGCGTTGCTGTCAAATCTTGCAATCGCTTTTCAGATTCTGCAAACTCTCTGGAAAGAGAGTCAAGGACCTCACTTTGCTGGGTGATTTGCCTCTCTCGCAGAGCAATTTGAAGATCTCTCTGTTGAATGAGTTCTTGCTGTCCCCTATTAATACCTACAGCTGCTGCCATATCAAAACTCATTGTCTCGAATTGCTTCTTAAGTTCTTCTGCTCTCAGTTCCATCGCCCTTACAGAATCTCTGGCTTCCTTAAAGATCTTGGCGATATCAATCTCCACTCCCCCCAGTTCCCTGATGCCAGCTCTAACCCCGAGTCCTTGATAAGTAATATTTGCTCGGTTGTATTCAAAAGATAGACGTCCCGAGGATGACATTATGAAATTAATCATAACATCTCGTTGATTATCAAAACCATCGGTAATGAAGAGTATGGGTTTGGAACTAATACGATCGAGGAGAGTCGGAATGGTAGCATTATATCTGCTGGTAACAAAAATCACATCAACATCCTGAGGAACAAGTACATAGCTACTAAAACTAACCTCAAATGATCTTCCAGCAATCTTCCTACTGGAGCTAGTACTTTTAAATTCTCCTTTGAGAGATTCATCTGTCGTGATTACGTGAATCTTAAAAGTCCCCTCTCTATTAGGCCACTCGATATTTTCAATAAACGAGTAGGTGAGTGAAACCTGTTTCCTTTGATTTTCACTTTGCGCCTCCACAATTTGAGTGCATAGAAACGTTACTAATAAATAAAATATCCCTCTTTTGAACTTCATTGAACGACTCGTGGAAGGTCGAAATATAGCCATTTTCAATGGGTTGAAACAAGCAAATTGGATGAGAGGTTTCGATCGTTGGACAAAAACAGAATTTTTCTCTTTCCGAAATTTAATGAAGATGAAAAACTTATTTATGTAAAAAATGAGCCTTCAATATAAATCCCATGATACAATTAAAATTCATACAAAAGGCCAAATCCTATCTTTCGTAGAAAATCATATTGGTATGCCGAGTTCCGAAGGAAACGAGCTTCCTGACATCAGACTCAATACGGGTCGCATCAACTCCCTCAAATATTTGGTAGGAGATTTGGGCACTGGAGTAAAAACAAAAAAACAGTAGAATGGAGATTGCCGAGAATCGCATAATTATCACTTTAGGTTCAAATGATAACCAATACTAGTAACCACTGTTTCCTCAATAACAAAGATTGTAGCACTTATGCTCTAGACTTGCTTTTTCAGCACATTACAATTGGAACTACATAGTAAGGCTCCCAACTAACCAAGTATTCCGAATCTTCAGAATCCCCGCTTAAAAAAAGAAATTCCTTCCCCATCTTGACTTTCAGAATAAACAAGTGATGAAGAAGGAATTAAATCCCTGAATCCCTGACTAGGTTGCCATCATGATCCAGGCACATCAATGTGGGTAACTATTTCTTTTTCACTGTGACCTGCTTTAGGGCATTGTCTTTTGATAGTGATCCTTTGTCGTAAGCTTTCAATGTTTTGCCATATACGCTGACCTCAATCTCTTCAGGCATGTCGCACCCTTTGCATTCCGTGAGCTTAACCTTGAAAATCAAGACTTCCTTCTCATCCAGACTTCTGACGGTTCTGCCATAATCGAGCAGGTTTTCCTTAAAGGTTTGCTCAAACTCAGGATACATAGCATTTACGATCTCATCTCTTTCCTCACGTGACAACCCACTTTGTCCACTAGTACGAATGGAATGAATCCCTCCTTCACTACTTGAAGAGTAAACTTTCATATTGAAGGTAACTCCGTAACCTTCAAGATTGGTATATCCGATACTTCTTGCTGTGACATAGTACGTAGAGGATAAATCTGGTTCGTAAAGCCTTGCAAAAAGTGTTGCAAACAGCTCCACGTCTTTAGCAGCATTTGCTCCATCCTCGGACACAAACTTTACCAACTTCAACGTTTCTTCTCTATTCTTCTTTCCTTGCTTGTAGGCCATCAAATCGCTTTTCATTATGTGACCTGACAAACTGGAAGGCTGCTTCAGCTTGCCTTGCCCGCTTATAAAAATACGCTCGTTTCCTGATCGAACTTGGACAACTATCCGTTCAGACGGTTTCAATTGACCGATCAAGTCGGCATAATCAACCAAAAAAGTAGTAATCTGCTCTTTCTGTTTCTCCGACATTTCTTTGGCAAGATCCCCTCTTTCCTTTTCTGCGGCTTTTCTGCCTTCCTCTCCACTCAACTGAACAATAGAAATTTCACCGTCCTCATCCTCTTCAGAAATGGTATAGGTATACCCTGTTCCAGACCCTGCCCCTGTTCCAGAGTAAATGATTTTTCCAGCAAGTTTTGGTGAAAATACGTAGGCACTTTGGGGAATACTGAAGATCACACCATAATCCGGCAAATAGTTGCTTTCCACGCTATTGAAAAGCCTTGATCTCCCCTCACTTCCAACCAACGTTGACAATATATTTTCAGCAATTTTTAGATCACGATCCATTCGTTCTTCATCGATGTTCTGACCGATTGCTGTAAAAGCTGCAATCCATGCAAGTGCTATCAAACTCCCTATTCTCATTATCTTTTTCATTTTTCCTTCTTTTTAGTCCTTTAAAAAATCAATACTGGTTAGCGTTCTCATTCTCATACATCAGGTTAGATAACAGCTGATTGGTTTGCATCAGGTTCAATTCTGCATCATCTCTAAGATTGTCAAATCGTGTCTGTATCACATTCAAGTCATTCTGTCTTTGGATATCTAAGAAAATTGCAAAATCAGTGAGCACTTGATCCGTATATTTCTTTTGAGCTAGTTCTGAGTTTTCAAGCATCTGCTTCAGTAAGGACAGGTACTCTTCTTTTTCCTGCTCAAAACCACCATCTGAAACTGATCTTACAAGTTGACTTTCTATCTGATCTGCCTGATTATCAATGTATTGCTTCACTGAATTTGCACTTACACTCAACCTTTCATCGATATGCTGATCATGCTGGTTTATCGCATCGGCAATCATCTTTTTCACCTCATCTTGAGTGAAAGACTCGCTAGAGGAATCAAAACTTACCTGTAGGTCGCCATTTGTGGTAGTTAGATTAAAGCCTGTTAGATATCCTGCAATCATGAGTAGAGCTACACTGGCCGCAACTGCCAGATAAGCATTCCATCCCTTACGCGATGACACAGATATAACGTTACTTGGATTCTGGAAAGTGAACGTTGGAGACTGAACCTCTCGATCCTTTAAAGATCCCATGATATCCAT
>JABSPG010000321.1 GCA_013214445.1 Ekhidna sp.
ACTATTATGGTAACTGGTATTATTCTCATGGAAGTGATTGCGTCTAACGTCCAGCTATCGGGCGTATGTCCATAACTGGTGAATAGCACTAAAATAGTGAAATCTGCCGAGGCTCACAACGGTTCTAAATGGCACTGCGAACCATAGGCTAAAATTCCTGCGAGCAAAAGATGGTAGAATACACTGTCGCATCTCAGCGGCAGATTCACGGCCGAGTTGCAGCGAAAACTGCCAGAAAGCAATAAGACATATGCCCGATCAGCGTCTGTTATGTACCTCCATTTTTCACATCGAGGTACTCACGTAGAAGATCATTTTCGTACTAGGTTCAACGAAAATTAGTTGAGCAGCGTCAGGTGAAATTCCATGGGAAGATATTTTCCAAGGGTACACGTAGAAATTCGAAGTTCGAATCTCCTTCTCAGTTGGGAACCAGTCAATTTCGTGTTGCCAACCACAAACTAACTCAACAGCTTCATCCAATATTTGAGGAAGGCTGTCACAGCGATACCATGTTTTAAGTCGATGTTCTTGCAGCCTAGTTAGTTCGTCAATTGTGACATGACTTATTCTGATTTGATAGGCGTCCAAATGATCGCCTGTGAAAGATCTAGCAGAAACCTGACTGTTAAGAACTTCTTCAATACGGTTGTCACCAAGTCCACACCAGTTCAAAACGAATCGTACGTCTGATTTAGTTGCTTGGTTTATTTCGGTTTTGTTCCCAGGTCCAACGGAGAAAAAGAGAAAGCCTCCAATTCCGATAAGTCCAATAAGTGATATTGCACCCCAAATTTTGAGTAGTGTTCCTCCGAGTTTAAGAATTTTTTGCTTGTTCATTTAATAGTTCCGATGACCTTTCCAGGAGTAGAGGTGGTACATAACAATTGTATATAGTGCACTAGTGCACTATATACCACTTATAGTTTAGGCTAAATCTAATGGATTCTGGATATTTCTAAATGAGTTAACTGCTACATGTGTGTAGATTTCTGTGGTTTTACTAGAATTATGACCTAAAATGGTTTGTATATATCTCAGGTCAGTGCCATTTTCAAGCAAGTGCGTAGCAAAGCTATGTCTTAGCGTATGTGGCGTAACAGACTTCTTTATTCTCGCTTTATCTGCTGCTTTTTTTACCACCCGTCCCACACTTGATGCACTGTATTGACAACCTTCCCCGTTTTCAAACAAGTATTTCTTAGGTTTGTAAGCTTTATAATAAGTACGAAGTTCCTCAAGCATTTTAATACCCAAAATAGTATACCGATCCTTCAAGCCTTTGCCTTCATTAATCTTAATGACCATTCGTTCACTATCAATATCCTTTAGTTCCAGGTTTAAAAGCTCAGCTCTGCGCAATCCAGCGGAATACAGCAGACTGAGGATACATCTATGCTTAATGTTCTGAGTTATTTCTAACATGCGTTGTACTTGTTCCTTACTTAGAACCTCAGGAAGTTTTTCTTTTTTCTGTGGACGCTCTACTTCGTAAAACCGATTAGGCATCTCTAATACGACTTCATAGTAGAACTTGATGGCATTTATGGATTGATTAATGTAAGAGTCCGATCTTTTTTCCTGAACCAGTACTTGTAGGTATCTCATGATGTCACCTTCATCCAACATGGTGGGAGCTTCATTCTTGTAATGATTAAGAAATTTTTCGAAATGTTGAATATAAATACGCGCAGTATTCATGGAGTATTTCTTAATCTCTAGTTTCTGTAGGAAGGCTTCAGGGGCTGTGCGAAAGCCAGTAGGAACTATTCTTTTTCTGAATTGATCTACACTTAGGTAGTCATTGTTGAATTTTTTAGGAATTGGTCTGTTTGGGAAGAAGGTATGCGTATTGACCCAGGCTACTCCTTTGAACGTCGCAAAGACTAAATCTAGATTTTCCCTTTTGTTTGGTATGAAGGGCATCTGGTAATTATTGCTCCACTTTACGTTAGGTAACCCCTTAATTAACGCTTGCAATACTTTGTCAGGATGAAACTTGAATCCGATCGCCTTTTGTCCCTCAATCATGAGATGTTTGAGAGTGATCTGCTTTTGGAGGGTATTCATTATACAAACAAGAAGAAATGATTTTTGAAAAGGGTGTTGTTAAACGTATACTTACGTAACTAAACGAATAAAAAACGTTTATGGAACTATTAAGAACCCATGATACATGCCTCAACTGCGATAAGAAGCTCGCTGGAAGGAGGGACAAGAAGTTTTGTGATGCACAATGCAAGGCAGAATATCACAATAAGAACAAGTCTTTTGGTGAATTATACATATCCTCTTCGCAGAGTATTACACGTCACAATAGGAGAATTCTGAAGACACTCTGTCCGGAAGGAAAAGCAACAGTGAGGAAAGAAGTATTAGATAATATGGGTTACGATTATCGGTATTTCTCAGGTTTGTACAAGACGAGTGCTAATCTGTATTATCTAGCGTATGACTATGCATTTGCGCCGATCTTTGAAAGAGGAGTCGAAAAAGCACTCATTGTACAAAGACAAGATTACATGGATAGACTCACTTTGGAAATTTGGAAGGGCAAAAGGTCTTAGCTTACAGAAACACTAGTAGCTCCCGATCCAAATTTAACCTTCCCATTTATCAGATATTCTTTTTATACAATAAATCGAGCCTTATAATCCGAGTTCAATTGTTCCTTCTTTATTGGAAGATCAGGAGTTATTGTTAGAAGTGAACATTTTTGGATATCAATGACAGTTAGGTATTCCAACACTTGATGATTTGTGGGTAAGCTTTTTTGTAAAACGATCATTATAACAGAGAAATGGCCTCACGTAAAAGCATCTTCAAAGGATTTGAAGTGCTCAATAACCTAACTGAATGATCGGCAGATGCGTGAAAAAGATCATGGATCCCTTCCCAAGGTCAATCAGATTTTCCTTTTCAAATCAATTAGTAGGAACTCTCGACCAGAGCTTTAAAAGAAACGAGACTGAATATGGCGGAATTAAAAGCAAAAAGTACTAAAAGGCTCTTACCATCTGCTCTTTTATCGTTTCCTTATCTATTCCATAATAGTGTTTGATAATAATCTCAACGCTCTTACCTGTAATTTCAGAAACTGCTTTTGGAGATATTCCTTTCTTGCCACAGAGAGATATGAAAGTCTTGATTGCAATATGAGATGTTATTGTTTTCCATTTAGGAACGTATTCGTATGATTTGTTACCTGAAGATGTTTTTATTAACTCCACCTGTTTATCTATACCGGCCTCTTTACAAGCTTCCTTGATGTAACTGTTAAATTTTTGTTCAGAAAGGGAGGGAAGCTCATAGTTGTATTTCTCTAGGATTTCCAGTGGTCTTCGTGTGAGGGGCACAAACACATCTCTCTGGTTTTTGTAGGCTCTCATCTCGATAGCACCATCTTGAATGTGATTTTTATTGAGTCGTTGAAGATCGGAATACCTAAGACCTGTATAGCAGTTTAAAACAAAGACGTCTCGAACTTTCTCATGTTTCTCTTTGGTAAATCCAAAAGAGGATAATTGTTCTATCTCATCTTCGGTGAGAAAGATGATTGTTTTTTCAAGTCTCGGTACTTTGATCTTACTGATAATGTCTGGTACTTGATACGATCTGTCTTTTAGATGATTGAGGAATACTTTTAAATTCTTAAGAGTTGTACCAACAGAATTGTCTGAGATGCCTTTTGTATTACCTCCTGGATTTACCAGATCCTCGTGAAGAAACTTTCGGAAGTCATCTACGAATTTTAATGTTATATCTGAAATTCGGAGACCACTTCCATGTATTGTTTTTTGGTACTTAGAAAGATGGTATATAGCTGTTTTGTAGTTTGCTTTGGTTCCTACACTTTTGGAAGTAGTTCTCATGAATTCTTCGAAAAGTGGAATAATCTCCAAATCTAAAGTTCGAGTAGGGGTTTCTTTTTCAAAGTACTTTCTTTTAACTAGGCTAGGTTCGGGTTCAATTTTGTTCAGTTGGAGCTTCCTTGATAGTTCAATTACTCTTGATTTGGCATTCTCAACTTGAGTATTGACTATTAGATCTGATTGCTTCTTGGATTCAATCAGGTCTTCATTAAGTTTCGTTTTACGAAGGCCTTTCGTTGAATTGATTTTTTGCTTTTGTGGATCCCAGTCCTTTGCTAGAACCTTGATTCCTGAGCTGATATCACTTACTTGTTGTTTATTTCTATATCGTAAGTATATAACTGTCTCACCTTTACTATTTGTTTTGCTCGCCCTTATAATTGCATTGACTGTGGCCATGTGACAAATTTAATGAATATAGGTCACGGTATAGGTCACGGTTTTAGACGTCATTAGATGTTTATAGATGTCAGTAATTAAATATAATATCAATTTTAGAGCTATTATGGACGTTTAGATATGTTAAACTATAAATAGTTCAGCCCCGACTGGAGGCTCAAATACAGCTTACAAAACCCTCTTTACAGAAGGTAGAGAGGGTTTTTTTTTAGAGGTCACAGTTTCTATCATTTATTTGTGATTGCTTTCGCGATTCCATTTCTAATTAGAAAAGAGAGTCAATTTTCTTAACCGCAAAGTCTTTTCTAGTTAATGGCTGAAAAAAATAGGAACCATAAATCGATGGAGGAGACCCTTTAGGATTCGGTCAACAAGCTTAGAGGAACAGTAGAGTCATCTTAGTACAAGTACCTAGTTCTGGCCATGATTTTACTGAAATTCACCAGTGATAAGTCAGTAGATCTTAGGTAGGAATTTATCGAAAAAGGTGTATTAA
This sequence comes from Ekhidna sp., assembly GCA_013214445.1. GTDB lineage: Bacteria > Bacteroidota > Bacteroidia > Cytophagales > Cyclobacteriaceae > Ekhidna. The sequence continues at coordinate 4,768 of JABSPG010000321.1, forward strand.
AAGGTAGATTTCGGTACTTTATAAAATTGAATTATGGTCGATTATAGTTTGGAAATCGCTTATCCTTAAGATTAAATCCGTTTCTCGCTGATCAAAATCTGAAATTTGTTCTATAGAGCTTTTGAGTCTATTTCTTCCGTCTGCATTTTCATAGTCATCCAGAATGAACCTTAAGAAACCTCTTTAAAAGTCCAAGCCATATAAGTTTGCGATAATTATCAAAATTTCTGTGGGAGTGTTTTCCGTTGTTATTGGTGGTAAAGATTGATTAAAAGATAGAATTCCAAGTTTAGTAGTGACATGTCTGCATAAGTTGCTGAACAGCCACGGCCTATAAATTCTGGACTTTGGTAATCCGCTGAAAATAAAAATGAACCATATCGAAGTTATGAAGACAACTTAAGACTGGATATTTTGAGGATGGTTTTGATCTGGAAAAAGTAGATCCAAAGATTGAAGCTCTGCCTGTAAGCTTCCCTAAAAGTTGTCCATTTAAAATTAGAGTTGGCTGAGCCCCAAGGCGAAGCATATTTTCTAACTTT
>JABSPG010000322.1:0-1813 GCA_013214445.1 Ekhidna sp.
ATATCAGAGATTGGCTCCATTCTTTCCAGAGTAGCCACATAATCATTGATGAAGAATTGATCACCAATCTTCACTTTTGCCTCTATCGGTTCACTCCAATCTGTTTCTTGATCAGGGTCAGGAAAAGTTCTAACATGCGTGTACATATCTGCGCTAAGCTTTCGCTTTATATCTGGAGAGTACACGATCATATCCATTGATTTATTCAGTTGAACTCTCGGGAAAAGCGTGAATTCTTTTCCTTTTTCCGTTTGATACTCTACTTCGAAGTAGCTGTTTTCCGGATTGATAAGGGTCAACGTATCACCAGATTTATTTACCACCTTAAGGGGATCTGTAGTCAGTTCAAGATCATTTTCATCTACAAATCCTTCTTCACGCGTTTCTTTTCGTATTCCACGATAGATCATCGAATACTCACTCATTTGCCTTGGTTCATTGATAAAAAGCAAAAGATTATCCCTGTTTACTTCTTCCGGAAATTCACTGCTCCAAACCATCGAAGTGTAATTGGTAGATAAAATGGTTGAATATCCACTAGAAAACAGGATTCCAATCAGCATAAGAGCCACACCTATGTGGGTGATTGACCCGCCCGACAGTTTAACGTTTGATTTAGCCACGCCAATTAGTATTTTGGCATTGGCGGTAATTGAATACACACTGGCAATGAGGAGGAGGAGGTAATTCGGGTTTGTAATTTTGGCAAGAACGATCACCAAACCTGAAATAACAAGTGAAATGATGAATGGTGTGGTCAATTCAGCCTTAAGAGCTTTACCATCCATCTTTTTCCACCAGAAAAATTGACCGGTTCCTGACAATATTGCTAAAAGGATTGCAAGCATCATTTGCGGCCATGAATAAGCATCATAGATGTCTGTTGGAGGTGCTAAATTCAAGTCAATGTTGAATGTGCTAGCAATCTGATTGTAGACCGGCATGGATGTGTACAGAAGCACCTGAAAAGCCATAAGACACAGAACAGCACTTCCCATAAAGATCCAAAATTCCCTTGAATAGGTTGAGGTCTCTTCTTTACTAGTTGGAATCTCCTTCCACCCTTTTGCTATGAAGAATACAGATACTGCAATAAAGGCTAATAAGTAAATCAGTAGTTGGGCCGAAAGTCCAAGATCTGTAAATGAATGAACGGATGAGTTTCCAAGAATCCCACTTCTCGTCAAGAAGGTGGCATAGAGTACTAAGATGAAGCTCGCTACTACTAAGATCATCGATAGCTTCAAAGCTGCTCCGCTTTTCTTATAGGCAATCATTACGTGAATAGCAGCTACCAAAACAAGCCAAGGGACATAGATGGCGTTTTCGACTGGATCCCAATTCCAATAACCACCAAAATTGAGGGTTTCATATGCCCAGTATGCACCCATTAGAATGCCTACGCCCAAAATCATTGCGGAGAACTGCGCCCAAGGCAAGGCTGGCCTAATCCATTCTTTGTTTTTTCCAATCATAAGACCTCCGATGCAATAGGCAAAAGGGATTACAGTCGTGGCAAAACCTAGAAACAATGTGGGTGGGTGAATTACCATCCAATAGTTCTGCAAGAGTGGGTTTAAACCATTGCCATCTTCTGGGATAAAATTGGGATTGGTTTTGAAAATTGGAGCATCAATGACGTCCCTTAGGAGCATAAAAGGAGAACTTCCCAGTTTGATATCAAAAATCACTACTCCTAGAATCATGGAGGCCAAGAATACTTGCGTCAAAGACATGATGAACATTACTGGAGCTTTCCAGAATTTATTTGTGTTCATCAGCACAATGCCTAACACGGCATTCCAAAACATCC
>JABSPG010000322.1:1823-5306 GCA_013214445.1 Ekhidna sp.
AAAGGGGATAGATTAAACAATCAACAACTAAAACAGACAGTATGTCTTGACTCGAGCTCCTGACCTTCCCAGAAGCATGAAATCTGATAATATACAGGGAGCAACTTTGAGCTATGGCTGAATACATAGTGATACTCAAAATAATGGTTGGAGATCAAGTAGAAAAGCGTTGAAATGATCCCAATAATTGTAAAGGAATGGACGTAGAATACCTTTATCCCAAAAGAAGTCCATTCAGCATCTAGCTTCCTTCCTCTGTAAAACGCATAAGCCGAAAGCATGCTCGAAACAAACGCTACGATGACAAATACATGCCCTAACTGCCCCTCAAAGTAATGCATCATGTTTGGCCCGATTTAGCCTGTTTAACTAGTGAATTCTGGTTCCTCTTCGTACTTAGACGGACATTTTAGTAGGATTTTGTCCGCTACGAATTTATTTCCTTGATATGCTCCCACAATTACAACTTGTTCTGATCTGGTGAAGTCAGTAGGCACTGGTTCGGCATACAGAACTTGTTGCTTTAGTCCGTTTTCATCGATCATGTCAAATTTAAATGAAAGCTTGTCAGGACTTTCTTGAATCCCAACCACTTCACCAGAAGTAGTTTTTGGGAGTTCGCCTACTACATGGATGCTCTTCTTAAACCCTTTTTCTGAAAGCTCTTTTGCCTCACTAAAACTGACATAGGTACTGGCATCTCCCGTCATGGATATAATCATCGCAATCGCAATTGCAATGATCACTATAGCTGCGATGTGACTCTTCTTCATTTTTCTTCAATTTCTTTTTCCAATTGTTTAGCTCGCTTATCTAGCTTGAAAAGCAAGTAAAAAAAACCTGCCATAATTATTAGAATAACTGCTATCACAACATAGATTTTGCCTTCACCTCTAAAGTTGTCGGCCATTTCTACCTGAGCATGGGTACTCTGACTCAAGAGCACTAAAATTGCTACTATAATGTATCTAAGCATCTTCAAGTTTTTGTTTCGTTAGCGATATTCTAGAAGCTATTGAAGCTATCCAGAAACCTAAAAGTGTCCAGCCGATCACAGCTGGATAAAAGACCGCCTTCAAGGTACTGTTTGTGTCGTATATGCTAAGCGCTGGATTGCCACCATTTCCAGGATGCAAGCTGTCTGTCATCCTGGGCAGGATGAACAATAGCGGAATCATCAAGGAAAACGCAAAAATGTTGTAAACAGCGGAGATTCTTGATCGTTGCTGTTGATCTTGCAAGGATCCTCTAAGAACAAAATATGCTAAGTAGATTAGAAGTGAGATGGCGGCAGCATTCTGTTTTGGGTCATTACTCCAGAACTCTCCCCAAGCAAATCTGGCCCACAACATTCCTGATAAGATTCCAAATACACCAAAGTACAAGCCAATGCTAGCAAGTTCGCTACTGAATGCGTCACTATTGTTATTTCCCGAGCGCAAGTATTTAACGGCATGGATTACGGATGCCATAAATAAGAAAATCATTCCGAACCACATGGGCACATGGAAGTGAAGTACTCTTATGGTTTCATTTAAGATATTTAGCCTTGGAACGGGAACAAGAAGTCCTGCTACAATTGTGTAGGTCAGGAGCGCAATACAAAACCACTTCCACCAATCTTTTTTAAGCAAATAATCCATTAAGATTTCCAGATAAAAGGGAACAAAACGAATGTGAGCGCAATGATAATCACATCAACCGAGAAGAGAGCAGTAAGGTTTCCTTGAATCTGCATTAGGATAAAGCTATCAAGGATTTTATAGCTATTATTTATAGATAGTACCAAAACGGGGATTATGACAGGAAACCCTAAGACTGCCATCATAATCGATCGATTACTTGTACGAAATGCGATTGCTGAAACCATAGTGAAGGCTGAACTAAGTCCTAAACAACCAAGTATCAAATTCAATAGGAAAAGAGGATAGTTTATCAAGGGATTTCCCAGAAGGATTGAATAAAGAAAAAGAGCAACGCATCCCACAGCTAATAGATATAAAAAAGAGTAGATCAGTTTGCCAAGAATGATTTCATGAGGCTTGCATAGAAAGAAGTAATAATGAGATCTTCTTTCTTCTTGTATAAAGCTTTTTGATATTGCATTTACTGAAGTGAAAAGCATGATGATCCAGAATAGTGTATTCCAGACCTCTAAGGAAACATATCCAGCAAATGCCATATAAGAAGCAAAAATGGTGGAGGTTAGGTAGAGAAGTATTCCTGAAAAAGGATTCTGCTGTCTCCAGTCAACGACCAGGTCTTTGCGGATAAGTTGAACGATTCGTTGCACATAGCAAAGGTAGTTTCAAATGTGCTGATCTTGGAAATACTTCATATAACCCGTAGCATTGCGTTAAGAATTGAATGGCGAAAAATTGAAGAAAATACTCGTAACAGGGGGAGCTGGTTTTATTGGATCCAATCTAATTGAAGAGCTTTTGAAGCATGACTATCGCGTTGTTTGTCTTGACAACCTTTCAAATGGGCATTTTTCTAATATTGAGGAGTTCCAAAGTCATCCAAGTTTTAAGTTTATCGAGGGGGATATTTTAGACTTCAACCTCCTGTTGGAATTGACTGCTGACGTTCATGCAGTCTCTCATCAAGCAGCTTTGGGTTCAGTTCCACGGTCGATAAATGACCCTATAACTTCTAATCGTGTAAACATTGAAGGGACCCTAAATGTGTTTAAGGCCTGTGTTGAGAATAAGGTAGAGAGGGTTGTTTATGCAGCATCTTCGTCGACGTACGGAGATTCTAAAGAATTGCCAAAGAGAGAGGATAGAATAGGAAAACCTCTTTCACCTTATGCAATTACTAAGCTTGTAAATGAATTGTATGCAGACGTTTTTCATAGAACTTACGGTTTAAATACCATAGGTCTCAGGTACTTCAATGTTTTTGGACCGAAACAAGATCCAAATGGGGCATATGCTGCAGTTATTCCACTTTTTATAAAATCAATGTTGAATGGTAGAAGTCCTTCGATAAATGGAGATGGAAACCATAGCAGAGACTTTACCTTTGTGGCAAATGCCGTGCAAGCCAATATTTTAGCTTTAGAAACTTCTATGAGTAATTGTAATCAAATATACAATATTGCGTATGGAGAGAAGACATCTCTAAATGAGTTAGTAGCTGACCTTAATGATATTTTGGGTATTCAAATTGAAGTAAGCTACAGTGCGGAGCGAGAAGGTGATATTAAACATAGCCTTGCAGATATATCCAGGGCTAGAGAGAAGCTTGGGTATGACCCTCAATTTTCAGTCGTAGACGGTTTGGAACATGCTGTTGCTTGGTACAAAAATCATTAGACAAGAATATGAAAAAATCAAATCTCTTAATCACAGGTGGAGCAGGATTCATTGGATCACATGTGGTTAGACGTTTCGTGAATTCAGGAAGTTATAATGTGTTTAACCTGGATAAACTAACGTACGCTGGAAATCTAAAAAATCTTCTAGATATAGAAGACCA
>JABSPG010000323.1 GCA_013214445.1 Ekhidna sp.
AAATGCTGTTGGTGAACGGCACCCTACAGGTCAATATCGAAGATAGCAATAGGCTGGTCTATACACTATCTAGAGCTAGTGTCACTGAATTGGGACTTTAAGAAACTAAAGTACAAAAAAAAGGAAGGACCTTTGCCCTTCCAACCTAAAGTAATTGAGATCTCGGATTCAAAAGTAGCAAGGTTTCTTGTAAATGCAACATTGTTGCATTTTTATTTTATTCACAATGAAAGATTTAAATTGGACTTACTGAAATTGGGATGAAAAGACTTTTTTCAATTCCTTTTTGATCCTCTTTCAGAAAGGCGAAAAGACCAGTTGAGCAAAGACAGTTTATTCCCTACTAGTTTGAGGATTTATTTTATGCTCAATTTATCTATCAAGCTTTTATCTTTTTGTGAAAGTCCTACTATTTTAAAAATCTCTTTAAAAAACAGAACTTCTTTTTCTTGGTACTCCTCAATAGAAATAGGGTAGTAATCACCACCAGTTATCTCTTTGATTTCAATAGAATCACCAATCCACAACTCACCTTGAAACCTTTGAACATAACCACGCAAATGACTTTTCTTACCACTGAGTCGAACGTTCCTTCTGAAACTTGCATATTCAGTTTCGTCAAAGGTTAAAGAGTCTAATTTTGACGAAACTTTAAGAAAATCCTGAATCATCGCACAAGCCATGATTTTATCCGGATAGGATACTCCGTTGGGGAAATAATGTATCACTGATCCCTTGTCAATAAGAGATGCAACCAGTTCTTCATAGCTATCAGATATTTTCAAATCTGTTATATCATCTAAAATAAAATTCAGAATGTATGATTCCCTTTTATTGTGAACATCAAGGAAAAGAAGATAAAATTCACCCTTTTTGAAATCGCATTGATCGGTTGACTTTGTATCAAATGTAACTTGGGCTTTTAGCGTGAGCCCCGATAAAAGAACTACAAAAGCATAGAGAAGTCTCATTGATCTATAGTTGATAAAAAAGTAACTGCTGAGGGTTTGAGGGCTCACCCGATACTTCCTAATTGAATACATATGAATATAATCCGACACATCCAAAACCCGCAAGTACAAGCAACCATGATAAGATCTTGAACCAAATATTATCTACTTTGGATTTCCTAATCTCATTGTAGATTTTTTCATATCTACTACCATAAAGAAACTTAAAGAAGAAAAAAATTAATCCTAAAACTATGATGAAAACCGCAAATTCAAAAGACAATCTTTGTCTACCCAACAAATAGTTGGATAAGGAGACTACTGCTGCAAGAATTAAGCTAAATGAGGAACCTACAAGACCGAATGCAGTCAAGTGAGGTATGTCATTATTGTAGTTACCATCCTTATAGTAGACATTGTAGATGTGAAAGTATATTGTATCTAAAAATCTCATGTTGGTATTTTTCGAGTTGAATAAGCGAATTCTCTCATGCTAAAGCATCTGTTTGTGTCTATTCAATATTTCAAACAATCAACAACCACCTTTCCTGAACGGTAATTTATACCTCTCCTAGAGCTCAATTCGTATTGTTCTTTCACAAAAGAAATTCAACTGACGAATAATGGAGAATACAGCAAAATAGAATTTGCTATGATCTCCTTCCTGTTGGATCTGTAATGCTCTTGCTTTTTAACGCTTTAGTTTCGTCTCAACGAGATGCTTAGCCAAGGCGGGTTCGTGATGAAGAATCCTCTTTATAAATACCCACCTGCAACAATATTGCATTTAGTATCCTATCTTCGACACTTCAAATGTGGAGTTTATTGTCATGATAGAAATCAATAATGTAACGAAAAGCTACAAAGCTAACTTGGCTTTGAATGGGCTAAACCTCAAGGTTGGAAAAGGGGAGATTTATGCCTTGCTTGGCTCCAATGGAGCAGGAAAAACAACCACGATAAACCTTCTTTTAGGCTTTTTGGAGCCTTCATCAGGTGAGATATTCCTGAACGGATCCAAGCCACATGTAGATAGAAAGGTGGTAAGCGGTAATGTTGCGTACATTCCAGAAAATGTCAGTCTGTATCCGTACCTGAGCGGGGTAGAAAATTTGGATTACTTCTGCGGGATTGCCGGTATCCATAAGAGCAAACAAGCGCTCAAAGAAATTCTTACTGGCTGTGGCCTGCAGGAATCATTTCAGGATAAGAAAGTCTCTGAGTATTCGAAAGGAATGAGACAAAAGGTAGGCATTGCCATTGCCTATACAAAAGACGCCAAGGTGCTTCTTCTAGACGAACCGGCTAGCGGATTGGATCCTTCTGCTAGTAATGAACTAACTGCTTTGCTAAAGAAACTGGCCTCTGAAGGTGCCTGTATCCTCATGGCCTCTCATGACCTTTTCCGGGTTAGAGAAACAGCCAACCGAATTGGTATTTTGAAACAGGGCGCGATAGTAGAAGAGCTGGATGCTGCAGATGTTACAGCCGGCACATTAGAAGAGATGTACCTGCAATACATGAAAAACTGAGTCGGTATGATACAAATACTTCTAAATGAATGGAAAGGATGGTCTAGGACCGGGCAGTTTCGTTGGCTCTTTGTTGGACTCGTAGGGGTGCTGCTCCTGCTTAGCTATTTTGGGGTGCAGGACGTTCGAAATCGTCAGGCTCTAGTTGATCAATCCAAAAGAGAGGTACGTGAGCAATGGGAAAACATGGGTCCAACCAACCCGCATGGAGCGGCACATTATGGCTCGTATGCTTTTAAACCATTGAACTCACTAAGCGCATTGGATGAAGGGGTGAACTTGACGGCTGGGAGTGTTTTGCGACTAGAAGGGCATGTACAAAATGAAGTCGTTCATAGTGCTCAGTCACAATCGGCTTTTATCTCTTATTTCGGGCCGCTCAAAGCATCCATTGTATTGCAAGTCATTGTTCCACTATTCATGATATTCCTAACCTACTATGCAGTGAAAAGCGAGCATGAACAGGGAAGAGTCAGGCTCTTGATGGTCCAGGGGATCACTTATCCCAAACTTGTTTTTGGTAAGGTACTAGCCATCTGGATACTTTCTTTAATCATTTTGCTAGTGACTTTAGGATCACAAATCGCAATTTTTGGAGCGGGGTTGGAAGCCGATTTCTTATTGAGGTCCGCGTTAATCGTTTTAGCTTATGCAGTCTTTTATCTCATTATCACTTCGCTTACAGCTTCATTTTGTGCGTGGGCAAGCCAAGGGGCTTCCTCTTTGACTTTCATGCTGGCTGTCTGGGTAGTTTGGCTGATCTTTTTACCAAAGTTAGCTGGCTGGTATGTGGAAAAACAACACCCACTTCCATCTAGGGAAGCTTTTACCTCTGCCATGCGTGAGGATAGAAGTAAGGGAATTGATGGACATAATCCAGCTGACGAACGGGAGCAAGCATTCAAAGACAGTGTACTTATGGCTTATGATGTGCAGCATCTGGATAGCTTGCCTATCAACTATGACGGCCTGCTTATGCAGGCAGATGAAGAGTATGGAAACAAGGTTTGGGATAAGCATTTTGGCTCTTTGTTTGAGGTTATGCAACGGCAGAAAACAAACCTCCAGTTAGTTGGATTGATTAACCCATATGGTTCACTACGCAGTTTAAGTATGGGGATTAGTGGTACAGACCAGTGGAGTCATCTGCATTTTCAAAAAGAAGCAGAAGCCTATCGAAGGGTCTTCATAAAAGAACTGAATGATGAACATGCCTACGGAGGAAGTAAAAATGGGGATTGGGGATGGAAAGCAGAGCAAGAGTTTTTCAATGGAATAGAGGATTTTCATTACACAAACCCTCGTTACACTCAAGCAGCTAGGATCTATCAGCAGGATTGGTTTAATCTGATCCTTTGGTTAGTCATTGCCTTGATGTCTTTAGGGGTAGCAACGAAGAAGAGAGAAAGTAAACCACTATGAAAAAAATCTTGTATTATGAGTGGCTTCATTTCTGGAGAAATCCTGCTCGCCCGATAGCTACTTTGTTATTTGTGTCAGCTGCCGTCTTTGGTATACTGAATGGAGTATCCACTTATATGGATCGCCAAACTCAGCTTGTCACTATTAATGAGCGAATAGCGGATACCCAAGCTGAGGCATATGAGTGGTTTGATTCCGGCAAGTCAGGCCCTGAAGGAAGACCTTGGGTAGATATTAACTCGGCATTTTGGTCTATGTGGTACGCTAGTCACCATTTGATGGATGTGCCAGATCCGACCATGTCGTATAATGTGGGACAATCAGCCCACTTTGGATATTATAAGCGAGTAAGTATGTGGTCCACAGCTTTCGATAGTGACCTCACTGCTGAGATCGCAAACCCGGAAATCACGCAATCGGGGGCGCTAGATTTTTCGTTTGTATGGATTTATCTAATGCCACTCTTACTGATCGTACTAACCTTTCACATTAAAGGGATGGAGGAAGATATGGGGTTCTTGAACTTACTTAAGGTTCAAAAAGCTACTATTTCTTCATGGATCTTACAACGATTATTCGTGATTGGATTTGGGCTGTTAGGGCTGCTGTTGTTGTCAGTATTCATTCCTGTTGCATTTATTGCAGATATTGCTCTTGGACAAGATATCCTATTGCTATTTGCAGCTTACACCTGCTATCTTTTAATGTGGATGCTAATTGTATTTCTCATCATTCTTTTTGGACAAGGTCAGGCAAACCAAGCGCTGAAGATGGTTGGGGTTTGGCTTTTGTTAGCGGTAGTCATTCCAGGTGTTGTGAATCAATACGTATTGCTGAATAAACCAGCAGACCTCATGATGGACATGATAGAAGCAGGTAGAGAGGGACAGTCTGAGATTTTTGCTCGTGAAAAGGATGAAATCCTGAAAGAGGTCATGGTGGCAATTCCAGATCTCAAGAGCTTTGAAGTTGCTAAAAATGATACCCTGATTACGCAAGAGATGATTAATGGTGCTTATCGGGTGGTGCTGAATGAATATATGGGACAAATAGTGAATGCGATTATTGAAGAACAGAACGAGCGGAACGGAATTATCGCTTCAACCTATTTCTTTAATCCGGTCACAGCCTTTCATTTCTGGCTCAACAGCATCACAAAAACGGGACATCAAGATAACCTTCGGTTTCGAAAGAAGATTCAGGAAGCAGGGGACAAAATTCATTACCGGCTGACGTTAGATGAATGGCAGAATCGAAGGATGGATCGACAGGGATTTGATGCCTATGTGAATTTGTTATCTGATTGATTCAATGAACTTTTTGAAGTGAAAAAAGCTTTTCATCTACTGAAATGCAGCGTAAACCCGTACATATCATTACCGGATTTCTTGGTGCCGGGAAG
>JABSPG010000324.1 GCA_013214445.1 Ekhidna sp.
CCTGTTCGTACAAGATGTAGCCCACATTGTAATGTGCCTCGGCATTGCCGACCGTTTTTACGAAGTGCGGCATCGATCCCTCGACATCGCTGGAGCGTGCCATGGCGACGGCGAGATGGTAGCGATAGGACGAAACTTCGGGGGCAGCCCTATTTCTATATCCCTTTTAGGAAATAATCCCAAAGAGCTAAAGGCAGCAAAGAGAGAACTGAAGCAAAACATGGAGAACAATGCTTTGCTAAAAGACATCACTGACAATGACCCACTAGGAATCAAGGAAATAAATATAGAGCTGAAAGACAAAGCCTTTTTACTTGGACTAAATACTCAAGCAGTAATGACTCAGGTAAGAAATGGCTTCTTTGGATTTCAAGCTCAGCGCTTTCAAAGAGGGCAAGATGAAATCAAAGTCTGGGTAAGATATGATGAGGAAAACCGATCCAGTATCAACCGTCTAGACGAAATGAAAATCACCACACCAGATGGATTAAAAGTACCTTTTAAAGAGATAGCCAACTATACGATAGAAAGAGGTGAAATCGCAATAAATCATGTGGACGGTCGCCGAGAGGTTCAAATTTCATCGGATCTCTCTGATCCTACGGAGAGTGCCCCTGAAATTCTAAATGATCTGCGAACAAATGTGATTCCTCCAATCCTTGACAAGTACCCATCTGTAACACCTGTATATGACGGTCAGAAACGAGAACAAAACAAATTGGTACAATCCGCCAATACCATCATACCAGTAATCATTTTCTTAATCTACATGACGATTGCATTTACGTTCAGGTCTTATGATCAACCTCTACTACTCCTGTTGCTGATACCTCTCAGCTTGATCGGCGTAGCATGGGGGCATTGGATTCATGGTTTTCCCATCAACATTCTTTCTTGGTTAGGAATTATTGCCTTGATAGGAATTATGGTCAATGACGGACTAGTGCTGATAGGGAAATTCAATCGATACTTAAAAGATGGGATGGAATACGATACCGCACTTTATGAAGCTGCTAAATCTAGATTTCGAGCCATTTTCCTCACTTCCCTTACCACCGTCGCGGGATTAGCACCCCTGATCTTTGAAAAAAGTAGGCAAGCCCAATTTCTAATACCAATGGCTATTTCTATTGCCTATGGAATAGCCATAGCCACTGTGTTGACACTCGTTATACTTCCGGTATATCTCTCGTTGAGCAATTCATTCAAAGTCGGTTTAAAATGGTTGATTTCCGGCAAAAGAGTACCAAAAGAACAAGTAGAACCTGCCATTATCGAATTAAAAACGGAGCTGGAATGAAAACTAAACTTATCCTCTGTTTACTAGGATTCCTTCCAACTATATTAGTGTCTGGTCAGGAGCTTCTTTCCAAGACTGATGCAGTAGCTCTAATGATGGAAAGGAACTTCGCCATCAGATTGACCGATCTCGATGTGAAGATTGCTAAAAACAATACCAATCTTCTAAACTCGGGCTATCTACCTACACTTTCAGCAAATGGAAACCTGAATTATAATATTGATAATTCAGATCTTGTTTTCAATAACGGTGCAGACACCACTATCAGGAATGCTGAATCTGATGGTCGTGCCTTAAATATCAACGCGAACTATATACTTTTTGACGGTTTCAATCGGAAATATAACGTCAGTCGAAACAGAGAAAACCTAAGTATTTCTCAGTTAAATAGTCAGGCCACCCTGGAAAATACGCTAGTTACACTCTACACAAACTACTATGCTGTAGCTCAAAGTCAACAATCTGTTTACAGCTTAAAGCAGAGTCTGAATATTTCAAAAGATCGGCTAAGAAGATTGGAATACGGATTTGAATATGGAAGAAATACAAAGCTAGATGTGTCCAATGCCCAAGTGGATGTCAATACAGATAGCATAAACTACCTCAATGCGCAGCAACTGCTCAAAAATCAAATTAGGGATCTCAACTTGACCCTAGGGATAGTATCAGATGAAATGTACGTTGTAGACACGGCGGTAACATTTAATGCTACTTCTTCCAAAGAGACCTATATGGAATCCTTAGAAATTAAAAACACGCAGATCCAACTCGCCAAATCTGGGGTAAATGTGAGTATGTATGACAACCAAATTTCAAAACGAAACTATTTTCCAACAATTTCGCTGAATGGAGGCTATTCAAATGGGGTGAACAACTTTGCGCCTGGAAACTTCCTGACCTCCAGAACAAACGCAGGAGTAACCTATGGGGCTTCCTTTACATGGAACCTATTTGACGGTGGTGGAAGTACAGTCGCAAACCAAAATGCCAGAGTCAATGTAAATATTCAAGAAACTAGCCTGGAGCAGACCAAACAAGAAGTGAATGCCTCCTTTGCAAATGCCTGGTCAAACTATAAGAATCAGTTGTTCATCATCGAGGCTTTGCAAAAGAATGTAGATGCCAATCAGCAGAACTTTGAAAGAACCAGAGAGAAATTCCAGCTGGGACAAGTCTCCTCCCTTGATTTTAGGACTTCACAACTAAACCTGCTACAAGCAAAATTAAACCTGATAGAAGCACGCTACAACGCCAAAATTTCTGAAGTAACTGTGTATCAACTAGCAGGGGATATTCAAGAAGTCAGCTTCTAGAGAATTACCGCCACTTCATTTGTTACAAATTTTGTAAATTGAATGGATGCCTGTGTCAAACCTAGTGTATAAAGGTAGAGCGATACTCTACGTAGACTTTAGCTACCTAAAGAAGAAGGAACCCGTCATGGAGACCCTATATGATTGGGTAAAAGCTTATCAAGAAGCTGAGGAAGAAATATATCTTTTGTTGGATGTTCGCGAAGCATTCAATGATCCCGAAGTGATGGATAAGATGAAGTACTATGGAAAGACAGTCTTCAAAGGAAAATCAAGAAAACGAGCCGTCGTTGGGATCAAAGGAGCCAAAAAGTTACTTCTTAGAGGATACAAACTATTCACCAATACCGACATTTCCACCTTCGATACAATTGAGGACGCCAAAGAGTATCTTGCTTCCTAGATTTCTTCAGCCGGTGCTTTCTCCAGAGAGATAAAGAAAGTAGCACCTTTTCCAAGTTGACTTTCGCACCAGATTTCACCATTCATTTTCTCTACTAGACGCTTGACGATAGAAAGTCCCAGTCCTGTGGAACTTTCGTTTGCAGTGGGCTTAGCACTCAGGCGCTGAAACTGCTTAAATAACCTCTCTTTATCTGCGTCCGAGAGTCCCGGTCCCTGATCAATAACAGCAAGACGAACATGGTTTGAACTTGAAGTAAGTTTTATCAGAACTTCTGAGCTAGGAGGAGAAAACTTAATTGCATTAGAAACGAGATTTTCAATAATTTGAAGTGCATATCTATCATCTATCAATGCAAGAAGATTCTGATCAAACTCAGCTCTAAGTTCAATGTTCTTTGACTCAGACTGCTTACTAAAGCGCTCATATACATCCTTGACAGCTTCGCTTAAATTGTAAGGCTTGAGATTAAGTGAGTCTATCTGTTTCTCAATAGCTTCTACAGTCAGAATATCCTTAATCATCTTAGACATTCTCTCCGAGGATATGCTAATGAGTTCCGTAAGCTTCTGTTGGTCAGGATCGAGCTTTTCCCGATCTAATAGACCTAAAGCGCCAATTATTCCGGCTAGTGGATTCTGTAGATCATGTGCGACAATACCAATTAATGAATTCTTTTCATCATTTAGTTTGCTTAAGGATTCATTCCGGTTCTGTATTCTTTCATTCAATAATGATAGCCGCCTATTGGAATCATTTTTTAACTGATAATAGCGGTATAAGATTCCTATCACCACGATAAGTACAACTACCGCCACCGTACCAAAGATCTGTATCGATCGTTGCTCTGCAATTCTTTGATCTAAAAGCAGCTTTTCTCGCTCATTAGAAAATTGAATCGAATCTCTTTCTTGTTCAAATGCAAATTTTGCTTCTAACAAAGCAACCCTATTACTAAGGCCTTCAACGGAGATACTATCAGACATGGCTTGTGATAGAAGCAACGCCTCGTATGCACTTTTGTATTCCCCCAGATCACTTTTAATTTGGGAGAGAAGCAAAGACGCATCACGAACATCGCCTACTAATTTTGCCTCTTTTCCAAGAGAAATTCCTTTTTGTAAATATTTCTCAGCTTTTGCTAAATCTCCAAGCAAAGCGTATGACTGACCTAAACTGACCACTGCATCCACCTTACCCCAGTCGGAATTGATATCATCAAAAATACTCAAAGCTGTCTCCTTGAATTGTATCGCCTCGCTGTGCCTACCTTGATCAGCATATAATTCACCTATACTCAAATTGCCATCAGCCACACCCCTCTTATCACCTAACTCTTCTTTAATTCTTAGGGCTTCTTGATAATTAACAAGAGCTTGGTCAAAGTCTCCCAACTCATGATGAACCACCCCAATGTAATTGATAATCTGGCCCACTCCCCGCTTTTCGCCGATCTCTTTCCTTAACTTCAACGAATTTCCATAATACTCGAGCGCCTTGTCATAATCCTTCTGCTGATCGTAAATGACCCCAATATTTTGATATGTATAAGCTAGGCCACTCTTGTCATCGACTCGCTTTTCAATTTCTAATGCTTCGAAATAGCTGTCCATCGCCGAGGAATAGTCTCCTCTCAAACTATTTATGATGCCAATATGGTTTAATGACACAGCAACTCCTGTTTGATTCCTTATTGATTTGTCAACAGACATTGAGCGATAGAGATACGAAAGGGCCTCATCAAACTCACCTAATAGCTTATATGCGATCCCAAGCCCTCTTAAACAATCAGCTATATCTATCTCATTACCGAGCTCTTCTCTGATCACAAGAGACTCCTTGTGGAATTCAATACTTTGCTCATAATCGCCACGGTAGTAACTAAGCCAAGCTTTTGCATACAAGACATTCGCAACACCTTTAGAATACGAACTAGAGGATGTCATGGAGGATAGTTGTAATAGTAAAGAATCGGAGAGATCGTAATTACCCGCCAGCAGAGAACTTCTAACCATGACATAAAGCCCGTCCATGAGTCCCCTCTGATAGTCAATACTATCTGCAAGACTCATACTTCTTTGGATATATAAGTTAAATCCTGCAGAGTCAGAACCTACATGCTCAAATGCTATCTGATTCAATGCATCAACCACAGCCACATCAGACACCCCTGACTCAGTTATTTGTAAAAGAGAATCTACTGCTTTTTTATTTTGCCCAAAGGAGGGTACTGAAAAAATCACAAGGAAAAATAAATGCCATTTCTTCATCAAAGCAGAAAAATTG
>JABSPG010000325.1 GCA_013214445.1 Ekhidna sp.
TGCTCCCCCTTATCTTCAGAGTTTTGAAACTGGCGATCACGGATGGGAGGTATCCGGAGGGGAATGGGAACTTGGCGAGCCTGCTAATACCATTCTTAATTCTGCAAGTGATGGTTCGCAAGCTTTCGTTACAGATCTGGATGGAGCTTATTCGAATGGATCTGTGGCTTTCTTGGCAAGTCCATTAATGGATTTTTCAGATGAAACAGCAACAGAGGTTTCACTTGATATTAATTTTTCCATAGAGGATTCCTGGGATGGTGCTGTTTTGCTTTATCGTACCGATCTATCTGGGGACTTTAATATTTTGCCGCTGGAAGCGGGAATAAGTAACTGGTATAATTCAACTGCAAGTGCGTTAGGTGGAGCTCCTGCATGGTCTGGTTTCTCTGGCGGATACGTTAATGCACGTGCTGATTTATCGTTTCTTTCAGGCGAGCCGCTAGTACAGTTCGCTGTACTGTTTGCATCGGATGGCTCAGTCACTGATGAGGGTATTTCAGTGGACGCTTTTTATGTAGGAGAGGCAATAGAGAGCGATTTAGCTGCTATCGCAGTGGTGAATCCTGGCAGATCGGTTCAAGGAGAGGAGTTCGTATCAGCTGTCATTGCAAATAGGGGAATCAATGATGCAACAGATTTTGAGGTTGCGTATGCAGTAAATGGGTCTGAGGTAGAGCGCTTGATAGTTTCGGAGGAATTTGTAGCTGGAGATGTAGCTGAAATTGAGTTTGAGACGCCTTTTGATTTCTCAGATCCTGGGGAGTACGAAATTACCGTTACAGTTGAGTTAGAAGGCGATCAGGTAGCATCAAACAACTCTATCTCAGCGTCTAGTTTCAATGTTGATTTTGTTGGAGCTTATGTGCTTTCACAAGACGCTCTCACTGAATCAAGTTTTAGTGCAGAATTTAGTGGAGGTATCGTGTTTGATGGTGATAATATTGTAATTATTGATGTAGTAGATGTTGACACCCGTTCGTTTGATGCAATATATCTTGAACCATTAGGTATTGGCCAAGCCCCTGCTAGTTTTGAATTTGATCTAACAGATGCAGGCGAGGTAATATTTAACGAAGATCAGCTGTCTGGTCTTTCTTTCAATGGCGAATCAATCACTTTAGGAGAAGCAGACACCCCTGGTTCATATACTGAGGGAGATGATAGCCAATTCACTTTGACGCTGAAAGAAAATAGCACGCAGATAGGTCAACGCCCAGCGGTGAATGTAGGCTTTACGGTTAACAGGATTCCCGATAATGATTTGATCCTCGCAGATATAGTAGCTCCTGTAGGTGAATCAATTAGAAGAAACCAAGCCATAGTGATAGAGGTTGTCAATGGAGGTGTATTGCCTGTAGAAGAGTTCCAAGCTTCTTATTCAGTAGACGGGATAGTTGTAGCTACAGAAACAGTAACAGGCGATCTGTTTCTTGGTGAGTCAACGGAGTTTGTCTTTTCTACACCATTCGACTTCTCTGTAGAGGGAGAATATGAACTAAGCGTCTCTGTGAGTCTTACTGGGGATGAGAATCCTGATAATGATGATCTCACTACGACGATTGTTGCTAACACTTTTTTTGCAGGTGAGTACTTTCTGATACAAGATGCGCCAACCACTCAAGCTGTTAGTGCTATTTTCGGAAATGGATCGGTGTTTAATGGAGGTCCGGTAAGTAACATTTTCATTGAGGCAGTTGACGATTCAACACGAATTTTTTCTGCAACCTACTTATCTGAGCTCGGCTTAGACAATCAAAACCTCTATAGTTTCACGCTCGGTGAAGACGGTGAAGTGGTATTCGGTGATAATCAAGGAACTTTTATAGGTTGTAATGGTGAAATACTGATTGGTACAGCAGATACAGCAGGTTCTTACAATCCTGAGGATGATAGTGAGTTTACGTTAACTGTCAGAGAGGATGTATTTGAAAATTGTGGAGTCCCATTTGAGGATGTAACCTTCACTTTGAAAAGGATAGAGGGTCCTGAGCTTGCAGTTGGTTTGGTTACCATGCCTGTCTTACCACTGGGTGTCGAAGAGCTAGGAGTTGATTTAATCAATTCAGGACTACCAGGGGATGTTGAATTTAGCTTGGAGTTGTACGTTAATAATGCACTGATTAATACCACAAACTTTGAGGGTGTTGTTGATGCAGGCGAAGTTTTTGATGTCGATTTAGATCCTATAGATTTTGCTGGCCTAACTGGAACGGTTGAAGTTGAGGTGGTTCTCGTTTTTGATGATGCTTTCGATTTCAATAATAGAAAGGGTTACGTTATTAATGTGGAGGAATATGAAACACTTTTGACTTTTTACGAATCAACAAACGGCGATGAATGGTTCTCAAATGGAGGATGGTTGAGTGAGCTGCCCTACGAGAATTGGTTCGGATTAACTGTAGATCCTACTACAGGCCAAGTAGTAAATATTGACCTTTCAGGAAATGGACTCTCTGGACAGCTTCCAGCTGAGATTGGCAATTTTGCAGCCCTAGAGCGTCTAGGTATACCTAACAATGCGATAGGAGGTGAAATACCAGCCGAGCTGGGACAAGTCACCACTTTACAGCGAATAGGCTTGCGAAACAATCAACTGACAGGTGAAATACCTGAGAGCATAGCTGTCCTTGAGGGGTTGACGCATTTGAATGTGCATGAAAACGCATTGACCGGTATTGCTCCTGAATTTGCTAGAGGTACATATTCGAGTTTTAATGTCTCATTCAATCAACTGGAATTTGATGACATTGTACCTGTGGTGGATGCTTTGACCGCATATGCACCTCAACAAAGACTAGCAGAGGAACGAATTTTTGCGACTACTGGGACCGAGTATACATTGGATATTAATACTGGTGATGATGGTAGCAACCTGTACAGCTGGTTTTTAAATGACGTTTTACTTGATGATGTCACTGGACCAACGCTGACATTTACTTATGAGAGTGACCAATTTGCTGGAATATACACAGCCATAGCCACCAATGATGCTGCACCTGCCTTAGCGCTGGTAAAGGAATTTGAAGTGGTCAGTCCTTCCGTTCAGGAGATTCCAGATTTTGATGCCTTAGTTGCTTTTTATGATGCCACGGGAGGTGAAAATTGGTTTGAGGACTCAGGTTGGTTTGTTGATCCTGATATCAGTAATTGGTTTGGTATTAGTTCAGATCAAGGGGGTAATGTGATTCAAATATTTTTGACTGGCAATGGTCTTTCGGGGATGCTACCTTCAGAAATTGGTGATATGCTAAGTCTTCAGGAATTGTATCTTGGTGGCAATCAAATAGGTGGAGAGATTCCTGCGGAGATAGCTAACCTAACTCAGCTATCGAGCCTTTCTATGCCACGTAATAATTTTGTGGGGACAATTCCTGCTGAGCTAGGTGAACTAGATAATCTCGTATTTCTTGGATTGTCCAATAATCAATTATCTGGCGATATTCCAAGCGAATTAGGAAATATTTCCTCCTTGTCAAGAATAGGCTTAAGGAACAACCGACTTGAAGGAAGTGTACCAGCCAGTTTGACTGACCTGCAGAATTTAGTTAACCTGAACTTGCACGAGAATCAATTTACAGGGTTGCCTGACTTCTCAGGTAATACAACTCTTGAGGTTTTTCAAGTTCAGGATAATCAATTAGGTTTTGATGATTTGGTACCAAATGCTGACGTTTTAACAGGATACATTCCTCAAGCGCCGATAGACGATCTTATTGAGGAGCTTGTGAATGAAGGAGATTCTTACAGTATGTCTGTAAGTGATGTAACTGATGGTAACATTTACACATGGTTTTTGGACGGGGACCTAATCGATGCTGTTGGTGATATTTATCTCATAGAGTCTGTCGCAGTTGACGATGCAGGTACTTACACAGTAGCCATAGAAAATGAAGCACTCCCTGGATTGATTATTGCTCGAAATCCAGTGGTGATTGAGGTAAATCCTGCACCTAAGGATTTGAATCTTAGTGCAAACACTGTTGCAGAGAGTGTAGCTATAGGAACTGAAGTTGGTGTTTTCTCTGCTTCGGATGACGAAGAAGTAACTTTCTCAATAGCAGGGGATGTTACTTCGGCATTTGAAGTTGTTGGCAATGCACTTAATACCACTGTTGATTTAGATTTTGAGACAACTGCCTCATATGCTTTTACACTGACTGCCATTGATGCCTTGGGCGCTGTTTCGACAGAGGAATTGATAATTGAGGTAACAGATGTAAATGAAGCTCCTATTGTTACTGACGCTGATTTTATGATAGATGAACTGGTAGAAGCAGGTACAGAAGTGGGAATAATTGAATTTTCTGATCCTGAAGGTGATGATTTGACTGTATCAATAGTGGCAGGAAATACTGGCGATGCATTTGCTGTAGACAACAATGGTGTGTTAACAGTTAACTTAGCAGAACCCCTTGATATCGATGATAACCCTAATTTTTCATTGACAATTGACGTAAGTGATGGAGAGTTTATAACAAGCGCAACTGTAAGTGTTGATTTGTTAGATGTAAACGAAAGTCCTATAGTTGAAGATGCCGTTTTTGAAATCAATGGTCGTCCAGATCAAGGAGCTGAGGTTGGAAGTCTTGTCTTTTCAGATCCAGAGAATGATGATTTGTCATTTGAAATCACTGCCGGTAATTCCGCTGGTATATTTGCTATTGATAATCAGGGTGTTATTACTGCTGCTGCACCTGATCAGTTCTCAAGTAATGATCCAATAGAGTTGATTGTGGCTGTAAGTGATGATGAGTTTACAGTTGAGGCTAATGTGACCTTCAATCTAAGTAATGTCTTATCGGTCCAGATTAAAGAGTTGGAAGTTTATCCTAACCCATCAACCGGACGTTTCATTATTAGCGGTGCAGTTTTAGCAAGTTCCGATTCGAAGATTTCGGTAATAGATCTTGCTGGGAAGGCAGTCTCCTTTGAGCTCAGTAGGATTTCAGAAATTCAGAGGGAACTTCGTATTAACTCAGATTTCACCGGTACACTCTTAATAAGAATTGAAACAAAAGATGGAACAGTGGATCGTAAGGTAGTGATTCAATAACCTTAATTAATCAATTTTGATAACCCTCTCTACATTTTGTAGAGAGGGTTTTTTGCTTTAGAGTGAGAATCCTTCCTAAGGAATCGGAATGTATTCTCGAAATCAATTCGTAATGACCCGATTAATTTTGACTTTCTAACCTTTCCTTGATTTCTATAGCATCAGAACTGTTTGGTGAGAGCTCCAAGCTCAGATCCAGGTATTGCTGGGATTTATTAAGTGATCCCATTTTTAGGTAGGCA
>JABSPG010000326.1 GCA_013214445.1 Ekhidna sp.
AAAGGAACTTTCCTTACGCAACTGCAAGACTTGGTGGTTTGGTAGCAGTTGCTGCGTTCTATTTCGTAGCTGCTCAGGAACCATTCAACCTATTAAAATCTGGTTATTACAATTACCTGGCAGTGCATGCGGAAACGGAAGGAAATGACCTATTAGCAAAAGAATACATATTGCAGTCGAGCTATCTGGGTTACAACACCCACTATCCAAACTACTGGCTAGGTAAAAACGAAGAAAAAAATCAATCACTATTTGCAGCCAAAACGTATTTCTATAATGCAGCACAACGTTTTCCTTCTGAATTTTCCCTTATTAACTATGGGAATCTAGATTTAGAAATTAATTCAAATAAAGTGCGAGCGGTCTATGAGGAAATGCTTAGAAAGAACCAGAGCAAAGAAGTTCAAAACAACCTTGGTGTACTCCTACTTCAAAAAGGAGAGAAGGAACAATCGCTGGATTTCTTCCAGGATGCACAGGGAAACAAGGGTTGGAACAATGCCGCAGAAATAAATAAATGGAATGCACTCAAAAAACTAGAAATAATTGATTCAATATCAATAGAAAAGGACTTTTTGGAAGGGAACTTAGGTGTAAAAAGTAACATACTAACAACACAGGTCCAGAAGTCATCACTTTCTTTGGACCTGAGTCTAATGGATGACTCCCGACCTTTGCATAAGCAAGCCTTTCTCCTAAACAGCGCCTTCTTTTTCGACGATGACACATTGGAGTCCTTAATTCGAAAGGAAGTAGACAACTCTTCTGACGCGACATTTAACAGCCGAATGAGAAAAGCGCTAGCCCTTCACCTATATAATAAGGGAGAAGTGAATAAGGCCTTTATGATGTTTGACTATCTGCAAGCCAATGCACACCAATACTACAAGGGAGAATACCTAAATGCACTCGGTAAACTAGCGTTAGAGCAGGAAGCATATATATTGGCACTCGACTTTTTTGATCAAGCCATAGAAGTAAAACATATAGAGTCTCTATTCGGAAAAATTGACGCTTTAGCTCATCTTGAGCGAGAGAAAGAAATTCCAGACCTGTTACTTAAGAGCCTCAGAAAAAATCCAGAATTGACTGAAAGGGTAAATAATGTCTTGGCTAGACTAGAGTCTTTCAGTCCAAAAAAGAAAGCTAAATTCCCGACTAAGGATATATCGACATTATCTGAAGAAGAATTGCAAATACTTGGAAGTAAAAATGCTTTTGATGAATCTCAGCTGATCGCAGTTGTAAATCAGCTTCAACAAAAAGGTTTTTCTGGAGGATACGAACTCCTAATGCAGGCCATTGAAATAAATCCATATAGTACCAATCTTTTAAAGAGATATGCTTTGGAAGCTCTCAATTGGAACCTCATCGACTATGCCGATCAAACGATAAATCGTATAAAGGAATTAGAAGAACCCAGCGCATTTGCCAACTTTCTAATTCAATATGAAGCTGAAAAAGAAAGAATAGCGACAGAAAGTTGGTAGAAAAAGAGTTATCTAGTAGACATAAAAAAAACCTCCGGATCGCTCCGGAGGTTTTTTCAAATTCGTTATACAGGAAAGCTCTACTTAATAACTACTTTCCGGTAGACGAAACCTTCATTGGTTTCGATCCTTATCAAGAGCGTACCACTGAAGCCTGAACCAATCAGAAGTTCTCTCTGAGTATCTGAAATCTTACTGACTTCATAGGAAACGAGTTTACCAGCCATATCCATCACTGAAATTGAAGCATCTGAACTCTGAACAAAAGAACCACTTATTACAAATCTACCACTTGATGGGTTAGGATAGACCTCCAATTCTTCAATTCGAACAGACAGAACATTATTCAGATTAAAAGTAACATTTGCTTCTACAGAAAACTCCCCGTCGCTTGCAGCAACTGTTAATTCAATTGGATCATTACTGACAAACTGATCAGGAGCAGCAGCTGTAATGATTCCTTGATTATCAATAGCAAATATACCTGCCGAGTTACCTGACAATATCTCAAAAACTAACTCGTCATCTTCTGGATCTGAAAAAACTAGAACTCCTACCTGAGCATCAGGTTCAGGCCTACCATTGATTTCAAACACTGCATCTTCAACAACTGGTGTCTCATTCACATCCAACAAGGCTATATTTATGATTGCGCTGGTAGTAAACTCAGTGTCGCTCACCTCTATTGTCAAAGAAAAAGTAGGATTATCATCAATATCCAGAGGTTCAGCTGAATTAACTGTCAATAGCCCGGCATTGTCGACAGCAAAAGCATCTCCTGTATTGCCAGCTACAATAGAGAAAGTCAGAGCATCGCCTTCGGGATCTGAGAATTCGATCACGCCGCCCTCAGTTCCGGATTCGACAAGTTCATCAATAGTTAAATCTGCATCAGTAACTACTGGTGCCTCATTCACATCCAACAACTGTATGCTTACTGTTGCACTGACAATAAATTCACTATCACTAGCTTCAATCGCAAGTTCGAATGTTGGGTTGTCATCTATATCGATGGCCGCAGCTTCATTGATAGTCAAAACACCATCATTATCTATGGCGAAAGCATCCGCAGTGTTTCCTGAGATTATCATAAAGGTTAAATCATCGTCCTCAGGATCAGAAAATTCTACCGATCCCACTTCAGTACCTGCAGCCTGCAGCTCATCGATCGTCAGATCAGCGTCAACAAGCGTTGGCGCTTCATTCACATCAGCAATTGCGATATCAAAAAGTGCAGTAGCTGTCAATCCAGCCTTGTCTGCAATTTCCAAGGTTAGCGTCAATGAATTTTCAGACTCAAAGTCTATCAATGATCCATCATTGACCACTAGCTGCGTACCTTGAATGGAAAAGGCTCCTTCATCATCCCCCGCAATGATTCTCAAAGTCGTCTCATCTATATTTTCATTGATATCCGAAAACGAGATACTTCCGACAACTGTACCTTCATTTGCATTTTCTTCTACTTCAAAACTACCAGCGGTAATATCCGGAGCAACATTGATATAGGCAGAATACACATGCATATTAGTGCTTTCCTCTGCTGCTACAATATCAGGTATACCATCACTGTTGAAATCACCCACTGTTGTTCTGAAATACTTATTTACAAAAGGGTTAGAACGACCCAATGGAAGATCAGATGTAGAATTGTATCTTAATGTTGGTATGTTTGATTCTTCTGAATTCTCTAACTCTATCAGAATCCCATTAGACCCGAATGGTGTCAAAATAAACAAATCGTCCAGTGCGCCTTCACGTCTATCACTGATAACTCCAAACTCTAATGACGCACTCACTAATTCCAGCTCAAACTCCCCATTCATGGGCTGACTGGTTATATTAAATGACTGATCCGGCATAAGATCGAAATCTGTTCCTCCGTGGTATATATTAACGGCATCTTGAGTTTCTGGATCAAAAATAGGATTGAACAACACCATATCCGGAAACTCATCCCCATTAAAATTACCTGATCCTATATGCTTGAAGGTCTGATTAACTGAAAAATCCGCACTTCTGTAGTTCCCAGCAGAATTCCCTCTAAAGACATGTAGTATATTGTCCTGGAAAGTTCCTACTGCAAAATCATCCAATCCATCTCCTGACACATCACCCAAGGCTGTGATTTCTGCTCCAAAGTTAAAATCTACATTAGATGCGGTTTCAGTCAAATTAAATCTAAAGACATCATCAAAATCGACCAGATATCCCTTCATGCCATTAAATACAGGGGCAAAGAAAAACTCATCTGCACCATCCCCATCTACATCCCCAATCGTATTCGCCGGTATTGTAAATGTTTGATCGTAAATACCTTCACTAGCTAAAAACAATGCATTTGTCTCAGTAGCCGAAAATCCAAGTGCTCCATCAAAAACAGAGAAGGCCGTTTGCCTAGTGTCTCCAAGTGGAACACTTAGCTGCGCTAAAACATCCATAATACCGTCACCGTTAAAATCGCCTTTGTAAATATTTGAAAAGAATTGACCTGAATCATTGGTGATCACTGAGCTAAACGATAGGCCATCAGGACCTCCGGTGTAATAAGTAACTTTTTCTAGATTCATCACAATCAAATCATCAAAACCATCTCCATCAAAATCATGAGCGATGGAATTTTCATACTCGATAGTTAATGAATCCGTAGGATCGAAAGAGAAATAAGGATCTATCGAATCAAATGTTGTGTTGAAATAGTTAACTCTTCCTTTAAAGACACCTGAAAACAGGGTCAAATCAGGAAAATCTGGGTGAGTAGACTGAGCTCTTAGATTCGGTCTATTATCGGTAGCCAGATTGAAGTTTATTGCATTACTGGTACCAACAAGCTGCACATCGTCATTAAACCAGCTATATGAAGCGCCATTGAAAGCCGGCACCACCACATTGATAACTGTTGCTGATTCCTCTACGATTAGCTCGTCCTGCGTGAATCTCGCCTGATTGCTGTAAAAAAGAGTTTTTAAAGTATCTCTAACAAAATCCACATATGGAGCTAAATCGTTAAAATCCAACCGGTTAGAACTTATATCAAGAAAACTCAAATCTGCGAAATCCTGAATGCTGCTATTGATCTCATCCGCTCCTGTACCTGCGATATCTAAAGAGACTAGTGCATTTAAATCTCCAATTTCATCTGGCAAGTTACCTGATGCGCCCAGAACATTCAAATCCAAAGAAGTCACTCGTCCGTCAGTGGCGCCCACACCCTCCCAGGTAGCTACTATATCATTGAACCAAGTAGATTGATCCCAGCTTTCTCCAAACATAGCATCATAAATACTGACCAATGCTACCGAATCAGATGCAGATACCGGATAGAGCTGTCCCAGATTTTGAGTAATTACGGATTCATTAAGCAAAATATCCTCCTCAGGAATCCTGTTAAAAGAAATATCGAATGATGTAAGATTTGTTAAGCTAGTTAAATCTGGAAGACCATTTATTTTATTGCTAGCAATAGTGAAATTGCCCAGATTTATTAATTGATTATAAGATGCAGGAATCGGCCCTCCTAGATTATTTCCTGATATTTGTAACCAAGCCAATCCAAGTAAATTTCCTATTTCAACAGGAGCTGCACCTTCCAGTTGATTACCCCAAAGATAGAGCTCAGTTAGGTTTGTGAGGTTGCCTAGATCAGCCGGGATGTTACCACTGAGTTGATTGCCCCCAAGAGCTAACACATCTAGATTAAAAAGATTGCTGAGCTCTACTGGAATTTCGCCTGTTAGGGAATTTCTAGTTAAACCTAGATAGG
>JABSPG010000327.1 GCA_013214445.1 Ekhidna sp.
TCATTAAGACACAAATCTCCAGCCAAACCATGAAGGTAAACACCCAGCTTCAAGGCATCTGAAGGTGCAAGGCCTTGAGCCAACAAAGCACCAATAATTCCAGCTAACACATCACCACTACCCGCAGTTGCCAACCCGGGATTACCAGTAGAATTGAAGTATACATTTCCATCGCTATCACAAACAGCAGAATAGGCCCCCTTCAACACTATATTCAATTGGTGTTTAATGCACAAGGAACGTAAAGCCTCTAACCTATCCAAACTGTTGTGAATCTCCTGCAAGCCTCTTGAACTCACCAGGGTGCGGTGTTAGGATAGATTCCTTTGGCAAAAGACTCACAAGTTCTGGATTCCTTGCCACAATATTTATTGCATCAGCATCTAAAACAATTGGCTGGTCAATCCTTTGCAGGAGCTTTTCCAAAGCTAGCACGGCCTCTGGTTGTGTAGACATGCCAGGCCCAATTACCATTGCACCTGCAAAAGGAGCAATGGAAGAAATAAGTGCATCTTCTTCATCTGGGAGTACCATTGCCTCAGGAACAGCCAACTGCATCACGTCAAGCCCACAAGAAGGCACACAGACATCCACTAAACCTACTCCTGCTTGTATCGCTGCTTTGGTTGCTAACACAACAGCTCCGATCATCCCTTTGCTCCCACCTATAATCCTCAAGCTACCTACTTCCTTCTTATGGGTGAAGCGCTTCCTCAGAGGGATTAGACCAGAAACATCCTTGCTTTCTAAAAAGTGAAAAGCGGTTTCCTGCTCTTCTATGAATGATTCATCCAGACCAATGGGGAGGACGTGAAACTTACCTACCAACTTTTCATTCTCTGGGAGAAAGAAGACGAGCTTGGGTAACTGAAAACTAAATGTATGATTGGGTTGGAATGCTATCGCACCTTCAGTCGAACTTTTATCTGCAAATAATCCTGATGCAATATCAATTGAAACCTTAATCGTCTTTGTATTATTCAGATATTCAATTAACTGAACAGAAAGCCCCTCTAAAGGCCTTGAAAGACCAGAACCAAACATTCCATCAATGACTATTTCACCTTCTAGCAATTCTGGAAAGTCCCTAGCGCTATGGATTGGTTGGACCTTATCAAGCCTTGATAAATTGATCTTAAAATCATTTGACCCCTTTTCAAGATTTCCAACCACATAGCAGTCACATTCCCACTTTAGTTCGCTGAGGATACGAGCTATTGCTAGTGCATCTCCGCCGTTATTCCCTGTACCCGCAAATATGTATACTTTGCTTTTCGACTTAAAAATTAGCTGGAATTGATCTACGAAAGCATTGCTTGCTCGCTCCATTAAGTCAATAGAGGCGATAGGTTCATTTACTATGGTGAAGGCATCTGCCTCTCTTATTTGCTGTGCAGATAATACCTTCATGATTTAGCGATCTACTTCACCCATGTTTAGGTCCATTGAACCCAGTATTGAAAACAAGTCAGCCAGCATGCAGCCTTTGCTAATCTCAGCCAAGACAGATAAATTACTTAGACTAGGAGACCTTGCCTTGCACCTCAGTGGCTGATCAGATCTGCCATCAGTCCTGAAGAAAAATCCCAATTCCCCTTTCGGGTTTTCAGCTCGAACATAATAATCCTGAGCTTTCGGTCTAATCTTCTTGGGTACCATAGCACGTGGATCAAACGCTCTGTCTCTCTTGTGTTTACCCAGCAGTTTCTCCACACACTGCTCAATGATCTTTATTGATTCCCAAATCTCACGATAGCGAACCCAATTCCGATCCCAGCAATCTCCAATGGTTCCCATTTTACCGGTACCAACTGGAATATCAAAGTCTATCTCGGGATAAACACTGTATCCATCCACGCGTCGTAAATCAAACTTCAGTCCAGAAGCTCGAAGCATCGGGCCATTGATCCCGTAATTAATAGCAAGGTCAGAAGGCAGCACTCCTATATTAGCTGTACGCTCGATGAAGATTTTATTATTGATGAGAAGGTCTTCAGAATCCTTCAATTTTGGTTTAAGGTAATCTACAAATTGCTTCGACCGCTCCTCAAATCCCACAGGCAGATCATAGAAAAGCCCCCCAACCCAAATATAGTTGTATAACATGCGAGCGCCACTGGCCCATTCGAGCATCCTAAGTATATGCTCTCGATCTCGCATCATCCAGAGAAATGGCGTAAATGCCCCAATATCCATTCCGTACGTTCCTATGGCAATGAAATGAGACGCGATACGGTTCAGCTCCGACACCAATACCCTAATGTATTCTACTCTCTTCGGGATATCTTTATCTATCCCCAACATTCGCTCCACGCCCATCACGAATGCCCATTCGTTATTCATCGCAGCAACATAATCCATCCGATCCGTGTAGGGAATGGTCTGATTAAATGCTAGCGATTCAGCATGTTTTTCAAAACAACGATGCAAATAGCCCATGTGAGGAATGACGTCCACCACTATTTCACCATCTGTAACCACTTCTAACCTGAGTACCCCATGTGTTGAGGGATGTTGGGGTCCCAAATTGATGATCATTTCTTCTCTCTTGAGATCGGACTCCTTGTATTTGAGAGGCTCTGAACGCTCAAGTGGAGATTTGGGAATTGAGATTTGAGAATTACCCGTCATTTAGACTTAGCTGTTTTTATGATCGAAATAAGTAATCGTTTCAGCTCCTCAGAGTTCCTAATTAATTGATTAACCTCATCATTTGCTAATTCTGAATCTCTTATAAGTCGTAACCAATAATGTGTTTCATGTGCTTCCTTATTTGCAATTGCCAGCTTATGTATAAAATCCGCTTTAGATTCTGCCTGTTGAGCTTCTTCAGACAATGCTCCTACTGCTGTCCCGCTTCTTAAGACCTGTTTTGAAAGAATAAATTCTTTTTCCGTCAATTGGAGTTTTCTTGAGAACTTGACAATAGACACGGCAAATTTGTAGCTCTTCTCCAAAAGAGGATTTGAACGTTTCGTTTTCAATTCACCATTTTCCATTTTCAACTAGTAGCTTAGTATTTCACTTTTACATCATGATACCTTTCTTGCTCCACATAATCCCTACGCAATGGGTGTCCTTCCCAGTCATCAGGAAGGAGTATTCTTCTCAAATCTGGATGGTTATTGAAATGAATGCCTACTAAATCAAAAGCTTCTCTTTCGTGCCAGTCTGCCGTCCTCCAAATATCAGATACTGATACCACGGAGGGGTTATCTCTATCTAATTCCACTTTGATCATTAGATGAATATCAAACGGAATGCTGTAAAGGTTGTAAGCAATTTCGACCGTGCTTTTTTCAACTCCATTATCGATAGCAGTCATGCATGACAATGAATCAAAATAAGTCTTGTCGTTCGTGTAAAGAAAATCACAAACTTCATGGAGCGAATCTTTCGAGACCAAAAGTGCCTTTGGTGTTGCTAGCTCATCTTCCGCCACAATAGCCTCAGAAAAGCTTTCTTGTATCAACTGCTTTAGCTCCTCAAACGACATCTTTCTTCATCAGCTTTTCTAATGCTTTTGGAGCCAAGACAGATTCAGTTCTAATCTTTTCCTGGAGTTTTAAAAAACCTCCGATTAACGCCTCCGGTCTAGGTGGACATCCTGGTACATATACGTCAACCGGGATCACTCGATCCACCCCTTTCAAAACATGGTAGCCGTGCTCCCAATAGGGGCCACCGCAGTTGGCACAAGAACCCATCGAAATGACGTATTTGGGATCTGCCATTTGCTCGTAAAGTCTTATTACACGATCGGCCATTTTGAATGTCACCGTGCCAGATACAATCATCACATCCGCCTGTCTTGGAGAATTTCTAGGAATGACGCCAAAACGATCCAGGTCATAAGCGGAGGAAGCTGTTGACATAAATTCAATCGCACAACATGCCAAGCCAAAACCAACCGGCCAGAGACTGCTAAGTCTGGCCCAGTTAAGCAAGTCATCAAGTTTTGATATGATGATGCCACCTTCACCGGTCTTCAAGCCTAGAATCTCTTGTTGCTCTTTACTCATCTGTACCGATTGTATGCTGCTGATGGAATTTGTGATTTGAAACTAGGGGATTTAGGTTTAGGTCTTACCCATTCTAACATCCCATTGACCCAGACATAAGCAAGACCAATTAGTAGTATTCCAATAAAAATGAATGTTTCGATCATTGAGAACTTTGCCCACAGAACGTCCGAATTTTCAATTAATTCGGGATCTCCAAAAACAGTCGCCCAGGGAAAAAGGAAAACCAACTCCGCTTCGAACAAGAGAAAAATCAAGGCTATCACGTAGAAGCGCACATTAAACTGTCCCCATGCCGTACCTGCAGGCTCTTCACCTGATTCATAGGTTGTCAACTTTTCTGGAGTCGGCCTATTGGGTCGTAGGATCTTACCCAAAAGAAGCGTGACCAGCAGGAACCCGACTCCTCCTATTAGAAATAGCAATACTTTACCAAATCCGCTGATCTCTAACATAATGGGAAATTACACGGAATCTCTGAGATATCAATTCCAGTCAGATGGAAAGCTTAAAATTCCAATGGATCTAAATGCTTGAAATGACCATTTTGCTTAATTCTTTCTTGGGCATCATGTGCCCGCTCAAGTGCTGGCAGGAGGTGTTCAAGATGCTTCAAACTGTATTCCAATCGATCGTTTTCAGAGGGCATTTGTAAGATCGAATACTCTTCCTCGGGTTTCAAACCAATCTTGTGGCCAATATCAAATACAGAATCTAAAGATGCTATGTCCGGCAGATCTGTCTCTCCCAACCACATGAATAGCTTCGCAACCATTTCCTTAAATTCATATAGCATCCCTAAATCTGTGTCTTCCTCTGATATCGGTAAGTAGGAGATTCTTCCTCCCGCATATTCATTGTCTCGCCACGGATTCCAAAACTCATCTACCCTGAATGGTTTGAGGGCTTTGGTCTTAATATCCATTCTACCATCATCATAGGTCTTCGTTATCTCCTCGATCTTCACTTCTGTGCCAATCTCGATCTTATTCATCACATAAGCCGGGATACCGAAGGTGGTATCCTGTTCAAGACAGTCATTTATGAGTGCCTTGTACCGAGGTTCAAAAATGTGAAGATTCACGCCTTCTCCCGGGAACGCCACAATATTCAATGGAAATAAAGCCACTTCTCTCATAGATTGAGAGAAACTAAATTCAGTATAAAAAGTTTGGTACTTTCGATAATAATGAAAGTATTTCGAATA
>JABSPG010000328.1 GCA_013214445.1 Ekhidna sp.
TGTCTGAGTGACTCCTACCATGGCAATTGGAATGTTCTTCCATTCACCAGGCACTCGGGAAGAGGTAGATGCATTCACCACATTCGGATTCTCCAGCAGCCCATTTACAATATTCTTAAACTCCCGCCTAGCTGCTCCAGAATTGATATCTAATGTGATCAACTTATCCAATTCAAAGCCCAAGTCCTTTGATTGGACATAGTTCAGTTGACGATAAATCACTAGAGAACCAATGATTAAGAAAATGGCCAAAGCATACTGCACTCCTACCAATACCTTCCTGAGTAAGTCTCCTTTTCCGGAAAATGCATTTTTTAAGACAAGTAACTGCCTTTTGAGTTGGGAGTAGTAAATCGCAGGTAGCAGCGCTGACGCAAACCAGATAATCAATATTGCACCAAGATGATAGGCTATGAAATCTACTGAGAATAGTAGTGACAATTCGAGCTCTTTTTTGGCAACATCCAGAAAAAAAGGAAAGAATATGATAACCAAGACCATAGCAACTGTGTAGGCTATCATAACGGTCAGTAGCGTCTCGAAGAAGAGCTGAATAAGCAAATGCTTATTACCCGCTCCATTGATCTTTCGCATACTTGCCTCCAAGGTTCGCCTTAAAGCCTGCACTGAGGATAAATTGATGTAGTTGAGGGCGGCAATAAAGAGCACCAACAGACCCATCCATAGAATCATTGAAAGGAAAGATGGATTACTGTATGGAATTTCCAGTCTAGGACTCATACCACCTCTTTCTATGCCCTCCGAGCCTAAGTGAATGTCTAAGATATTTTGAAAACGATACTTGGTATTTTCCACAGCATCATCTGATAAATACTTGCTCAGGAAGTCCTGCGATACTTCGTGGTTTCTTAAGTCTGTATTTTCATTGGTCAAAACCCAGGTCTCGGTAAACCTTCCCCTCCATGATCCAATAAAATTTTTCCATCCGGCAGGAAATTGCTCATAATTTGTGACATAGATATTGTGGAATTTGTAAGAAGAGTTCTTCGGCATTTGCTTCATCACTGCCAACACTTCCGTTGGTCCAAAATTTGTCTCCTCAACCATCTCTCCTACCACATCTACCGAGCCGAAAAGGCGTAAGGCAAGATCTTCGGTAACAACCATTCCTGCCATACCGGGGAACTCCTTTCGGGGATTTCCTGCAATTATTTCTATATCCAGTATGTCAAAAATTTCCTTAGAAGCCAT
Source organism: Ekhidna sp. (assembly GCA_013214445.1). Taxonomy (GTDB): domain Bacteria; phylum Bacteroidota; class Bacteroidia; order Cytophagales; family Cyclobacteriaceae; genus Ekhidna. Next base: position 1,213 of record JABSPG010000328.1, read on the forward strand.
GGCCCACTGCCTGTCATCCAATCTAATTTCTCCCACTGCCAGCAACTGTGATCCCGAATAAGTCAAATGCGCTGCTTCTTCAATAGATGGATATTCATTCTTTAGTGCTTCTGCAAGTGGACCAGGGGTGGAAACATATTGATGAATTCCATCCTCTTCTTTCTGTTCGTCCACTATCCGATATATACGGTCTTTTTTTGAGTGGAAACCATCAATACTTTGTTCATCATGCACATACATGAGGATATAAAATAGGATGGAAAAGCCCATTCCCAGCCCGATGATGTTCACCAGGAAATGGGAAGTTTCTCTTCTAAATCTACGGAAGTAGATCTTCGTGTAGTTCTTGAATAAGTTCATAGTCCAATTATTAAGTAGTCCAGTTTTTTTAAAATTTATGAGTCGAAAAGACCTCATTACATTCCATATGAAAAAGAGATCCGCCGAGTTCTTAGAAGTATGTAGTCGCAGGTAGTAGAATTCAAACAAATCTCCTTCTATCTCCTCCAGATATTCTTCACGGCAATACCATCTCAGAAATTTGAGGGCCCATTTTGGAGGTTGTGCATTACCCATGGTTAGATCTTTCCAAAATGGAGTTGGGGGATTTTTTGGTAAATGCTCGTTCGCAAATCGTGAGATGTATCTAGCACCTTTTTACCCAAAGCAGTGACGATGTAAAACTTCTTTCTCCTGCCGCCCCTTTCTTCTGTAATTCCGCCATAGCGAGATTCTACAAAGCCCTTCTTTTCTAACCGCTTGAGAGCAACATGTATGGCGCTGACATTAATCTTTTTCTTGGTTTCTAGCGTGAGAAACTCATGGATAGAAACTCCATATGCTTGATCATGCTGGGCAGCAACTGTGAGTAATACAAGCTCTTCAAATTCACCTAGTTGATATTCCATCTTCTTTAGTTTTCTACAGACACCAGCTTCTGCCTTGGCCCAATATTTTTATATAGTTTATCCTCGTAAATCAAATCTCCCATTTTGATGCTGAACACCAAATATTTAGTATCATCCTCAGCAAATCGAAAGCTTCCTTCGCTGCTGATTATCCCATCTGATTCTAGTCTTTCGCTAGCAACAAGATTTTGACAATAGAATGCTCGTATTCTTTTTTTGGAGAATTGCTCAACTCGCTCTTTCTCCGCATAATGTCGATTTATGTCATCTTCCCAATCGATAAAAACAACATCCCTCTCCTTGAAACAGTCGGCAAGATCATCTCGATAATCCTGTGCCCTAAGCAGGTTTGATGAATACACCAACAAGGTCAGTACAATTAATTTTTTCATGTGCTAAGATTTGATCTTTACGGTCACATGGAACCCTTCACGATGCATTTAGTCATTGCAGTTGTGCCTTAATGATGAAGTAATCGTGCAGGTTTCATTGATCCCTCTTGAGTTTTATTTACTTAACAAACGTGAATGTAATTAATAAGTTTCACATTTGTTAAGTAAATGAAGATTAGAGAATATAAATTACCGATCCATCTTCAGCGTTGTAGGTGTTGTATCCATGAACATAGATATATCTTGGGTCTTTACTTTTAACACTTTCTAGAATTGTAGAATGTTTTACCTCCAAGTAGTTACCGCTGAATTTAGCCTTCACTTTTTTCCAATAATCAAGTTTGACTGGGTGAATCGGCGGAATTTCATTGATTAATATAATTTTTTCACCAAATTCATGTGAAGTAATGTCTGAACCAGCTGTGCAGTTGTTCTTTAATTTCCTAAACTGAGTGGCTATATCTAGCAGCGATGAATCACTTTGAAACGACCTCACCATATCGGAAAAAGCTTTTTATCTCCCGGACATGAAATGCCAAACGAGGTGAAATAGTTTGAAGAATTATTTTGAATTCGATTATTTAGCGCTGAATAACCAAATTCAAAAAAAATACTTTTCTTTTCTTTTTTCTTTATTCGCTGAAGTTCATCCCAAGTTACGAATATCACAGTATCACTAATATCCCAAAATTCAGCAAAACACTCTCTCACATACTGATTGATCCTTTTATAATCATAAGTACTAGGAACGTCCGACTTCAGTTTTTCTGTTTTGTTAATTTTTTCGAAATTCATTTGAGAAACATAGATCGTATGTGAGTTGATATGATCTAGTCTCTTTGAAATTTTCTTCTTTTGAGAAAATGAATTCAATAAAAATAGACACAGTAGTAAACTGATTAGGGCTTTAAATTCTATCATAGTATTCAATTTCATTTTTTTGATTTTAAGAAAGAATTGATATTCTAAGAATCAGTATGCTATCTCAGCTAAGATATCCGTGCCTAGATATTTCATTTCTGGAAGTGTATACCAACTTCGTTTCTGAGGAAATCGTATTTCTTTTATTTCAATTTCGTCCTCTAAAGTGATCAATTCACCTTTGCCTGCCACCTCGTCTTTATAAAACTTGTATTGAAGCATCTTTCCCGAGCTTTCATCAAAATAGAAATACCACACGTCCTTTTCATATGGAACTCTAAGCACGTCACAGACAACTTCTCCCACCTTCTCTTGCTCACCTATCGTAATTTCCGGTGTACTACTATCGTAGAGTTTCATTGGAAGACCCCATAGATAGAGGTAATAGTTTCTCAGCATCAGTGCTCTCTCCTCATCATCATTCCCCTTCAGGACAGCTGCTGAAGCACCTTGAATCTCATATACATTCTCATCATTTCGATTTATATTCATTAGACTTTTGCCGTTATCCAGTTTGACAATTGCGGACCTGTCGGGACCACTAGGTCTTGTCTCACGAAAAGTCATCGTGACATCTAAGGAGATCCATGCTTGGTTTGGATCATGATAAGAAACCGCATTGGCCAGTACATCCTTAGCAGTTTTTTGAGCAAAAATTGTAATCGGAAATACAAAAAGTAAAATGGATACTTTTCTTAGTGAGTGAGTAAATTGTGTAAACATGAAGAGAAGATAGAGAAAATGAATAAAGCAGCGAAAACAGTTTGGTTTTTTGGCATCTACTTAGTCTTGGAAGGAGTCTTTTTGATGATAGCCCCAGATACACTTTTAACTCTAATTGGGATTCCTGAACCGCAAAGTGTCTGGCGTATTGTTCTAGGCTTTGTTGTTACTGTTTTAGGATATTACTATATCAGAAACGCCCGAGAGAACCTCACCCCTTTCTTCAAGTTCACAGTCCAGGTTAGAATTGCTCAGTTTGGATTTTTTCTCTGGCTATACCTGTTTCATGAAGGAACCCTCACACTGGTAGGATTCTCATTTATAGAGTTCATAGCAGGATTGTGGACATGGAAGAATCTAAAATCAAAAGTTTAGCCTCCAACTTCTTTTATGTGCTTGCTTAATGATCGGTAAGCAAAGCCAGAACCGATCAATGCCAGCATACAAGCCAAAATAAATGGTGCTCCCGGAAAATAGATTTCATTTTCCGGGTTTGTATAATAGGTGAAGATCCCTGTCATCAAAGGTGGACCAATGATTGCAGTAATCATCAGGACATTTGTGAGCCCCCCTTGCAGTTCCCCCTGTGCATTTTTCGGTATCTGTGCAGTCATGATCGATTGCATGGAAGGACCGGTAAGGCCACTGAAAGCATACGGAATTATAATGAAGTAAACCATCCATGCCTCTGATACCACGGCAAATGAAAAAAGACCTACAAGATTAAAAAACAACCCTGCATAAACGGATCTAACTTCTCCAATTCGCTTAACGATTCTGCCTAGAAAAACCCCCTGAACAAGGGCCACCATAATACCAACCAGTGTCAATGAAAAACCTATATCACTCGGGGACCAGTCAAACTTCTCAGCCGTATAAAAGGACCAATTTCCCTGTACGGAAAAGGCGGCCACATAAACCAAAAAAAGACAGAGTATCAGACCAATTAAAACTTTGTACTTAAAAATATTCCCTAAAGTTCCAACCGGATTGGCTCGTTTCCAATCAAAGGGTCTCCTACTTTCCTCTGGGAGGGATTCCGGAATCATGAAATATCC
>JABSPG010000329.1 GCA_013214445.1 Ekhidna sp.
AGGATTTCATCAGTGAATACAGCCTGCCCGATCTCGGTTTCGTAGAAGCACCTGCCAATGATGGATCCGTTTTAGGTTCGGTACTCGTTAAGTTGGAGGGGGAGACCTTCACCAGTGCAGCCAATGTGGAGAGTAACCTCACCATCTCCAATCTTCCTGTCGGACTCACGCCATCGGTGGCTTTATCAGTTGGAAATACGGTAGCGACTATTACTTTAGTTGGAAATGCCGTCAGTAACGAAAGCGCAGATAATGTTGCAGACTTGCAGTTCACTTTCGCCAATGGTGCGTTCTCTGGCGGTGATGCATCCGTGGTAAACAATGCGGTGGGAGCCAATACGGGACTCGGGATTTCCTTCCAAGATTCAAATCCGTTCATTACCACTTGGGTCACAACCGATGGCGAGATTCGTTTCCCAGGCAATGGAACTTATAATATTGCTTGGTTTAATGAAACTAATGCTGGAGTGGGAGATGGAAGTGCTGGTAATGTTTCTGGTATATACGACTTCTCAGGTCTAGAAAACGGTTCAACATATCGTGTAGAGGTCACAGGCGGGTTGACTAGTGTTGAATTTGGAAATGCCACTGCAGCAGCTTCTAAACCTAAAATTCAGACCATAGAACAATGGGGTGAGATTACATGGACAACTATGCTAGGAGCATTTGCCTCTTGTTCTAATCTAACATATAATGCAGTTGATGCTCCTGATCTTTCTGGTGTGACTAGTATGGAATCCATGTTCCAGGCAGCTAGTAGTTTCAATGGTGATATTTCTGGTTGGGATGTTAGTACCATTACCAATATGAGGCGGATGTTTTACAATGCGGATGCTTTTAATCAGAATATCAGCGCCTGGGATGTAAGTAGCGTTGTTAATATGGAGGGGATGTTTCAGTTAAATGATGTATTTAACAATGGCGGAGCTATTTTGAATTGGGGGGCTAAGACGTCTTTGGTTCAAAATACAGATGCTATGTTCCAAGAGGCTCCTTTATTTAATCAAGACGTATCCTCTTGGGACATGTCCAGCAATCGCGATGCTGCCCGTATGTTTCAAGACGCAACTGCATTCAATAATGGAGGAGTGGCGATGGATTGGGGAGGAACAACAGCAGCTATTGAAACCACAGGAAATATGTTTCAAAATGCGACCTCTTTCAACCAGGACGTTTCTACATGGGATATGAGTAGTAATATGGCTCTCAATAGCATGTTTAATGGAGCCAGTTCATTTAATAATGGGGGAGTTCCGTTGGATTGGTCAGTTATTGGAGACGGATCTTCATCTAGTTTGAGCTTTAATGATATCTTTCAGGACGCTACCTCTTTTAATCAACCGATTGATACGTGGGTTTTTAATAATACAGGTTCTGTTGGTTTTGCTAGGGCTTTTGAAGGAGCTTCCGCATTTAATCAAGACCTAAGTGCTTGGGACGTTTCCAGAGTTAGTTCAATTTCCGGAGCTTTTAGGGATGCCACTGCTTTTAATCAAGACTTAGGTAGCTGGGATATAAGTGGATTGAGTATTCTTTTAGGAGCGTTTGATAATAGTGGTTTAGATATAGCAAATTATGATGCAACGCTCATTGGTTGGGCTGATGATAATGGAGGGTCTGAAACCATTCAGACAGGGAGGTCGCTGGGAGCGGTAGGTCTTATCTACAGTGCAGCAGGTAAAGTAGGAAGAGATATATTGACCGGTACGTTTGGCTGGACCATCACAGGGGATGCTACAGCCCCACAAGCCGTTACTGATCTCATCGCCTACGAGTCGGGTGGAAACATCGAATTAATCTGGTCAGACGTACCAGATGAAGATAACTACGACATAGAAAGGGCTACAGATTACGCATTCTCAGCACCAGTAGTGGTAGCCACTGATATTGGGGTGAGTAGCAATTCGTTCACAGTGACTACTCCTCAGCCAAACCAATACTACCGAGTTGTGGCCAAAAACCTAGGAGGTAGTACTCCCAGTAGCCCCGAGTTTGCGAGCACGAATCCTTTCCCTGGTCAGGCGTTGCTTTTTGATGGGAATGATGATTATGTGGAAATCCCAGACGACCCTAGTTTGAACAGATCTGTGATCACAATGGAAGCCTGGTTCAGAACAACGATGACTGGTGTTGGTAAAATTATGGGGAAAGGAAATGGTACGGTTCAGAAATATGATCTGACAATGGGATTTCCATCTTCTGGTCGAGTAGCTTTTGCAAGTAATGATGGAATTTCTTCAAGAAGTGTAGGGAGTACTACACTGTTTAATGACGGACTGTGGCATCATGTAGCAGGTATTCTTGATGAGACAACCGATCGAATGGAAATATATGTTGATGGTGTCTTACAAGATTCAGACAATGCTTATGTAAATACTAGCGTGGTTTCTACTCTTCCTTTTTATTTGGGAGTCAATAATGTTGAAACATTTGATGGTCAATTGGATGAGTTTAGAATTTGGGATTTTGCAAAAACTGATTTTTCAGATCGTTTTGCCCCGCTTCAAGGTAATGAAGCCGGACTGGTGGCATATTATCCAATAGATGAAGGTATTGGAGCCACAAATACGGTAGATAGATCACAAAATACCAATGATGGAACGCTGAACGGAGGTGTTGCTTCTGTCCTTTCAGAAGCTGCAGACAATGTAGTCCCAACCTTTGATGTAGCTAACTCTACCCCGACAGATGATGCGGTGGATGTGTTAGTAGGCGATGATATCGTTTTAGACTTTAGCGAAAATATCTTAGCAGGTACAGGATCTATTAACTTGAAAATAGTAGCAGGGGCGAGTATAGAGACTTTTGACATCACCACTGCCACCAATACGACAACACCAGCGGCAGGAGCTATTGGCATAGATCTGGATAAAATTTATATTAACCCGACCAGCGATCTGTTAGGAGCAACGAATTACGCCATTCAATTTCCTGCAGGTTTGATCATAGACAACAATGGTAATCAGGTGGTTGCCGTAGCAGATGATATTGCGTTCAATTTTACAACTGAGGATAATGTACCTCCTGTGCTTGTTTCAAGTACACCTGTAGACAATGCTACTGCCATTGCTACTGCTGACAATATCGTCTTAAACTTTGATGAGAACATTGTTTTTGGCACAGGAAACATTCAAGTCATTGACTTAACGGATGGTTCTAATTCATTTACGATTGATGCAGCGGCTCCTGGTGGAGAGGCCGGTATTGCCGGAAATGTATTGACAATCAATCCAGCTGCTGACCTGGACGAACAAAGTGATTATGCGATCCAGATAGCAGCTACCGCCATCGATGATGCAGTCGGCAACAGCTATGCAGGCATTGCGGATAATACAACGTTAAACTTTACGACGGCAGATGAGACGCCTCCGTCATTGACGAGCTTTTCACGTCAGACGCCATTGACAGCTAATACCAATGCAGATGCTTTGGTATTTAGAGCGATCTTCAATGAGGCGGTTACAGGAGTAGATGCTGCAGACTTTGCGATTGATGGTACCAGTACAGCTACGGTTACAGGAGTAGCCACAGTAGATCCATCAACATATGATGTCACCATAAGTGGAGGTGATCTGGCTACATTTAACGGGACCGTAGGCTTGGACCTCAATAGTCCTACCATTACGGATATTGGAGGAAATCCATTACCAAATGTAGAGCCTGGTATAGATGAGGTATATACCTTAGACAACACGGCACCAACAGTAGCAATAGGTGCTCCCACACCAACGACAGGAAACAGCGGTACGCTGGTAAGTTTCCCTGTGACTTACACGGGAGCTACGGCGATCAACCTGACGAATGTGGATGTAGTGATCAATCACACAGGCACGAGTGGTGGAACCGTGAATGTAGTGAATGGCACCACCGCTACTCCGACAGTTGAGGTGAGCGGCGTATTGGGTGATGGTAGCTACACAATTAGTATTAATCCAGGTACATCAAGTGACGCAGCAACTAACCCAGATGTAGGCGCAGGTCCTAGTGGCTCTGTCACAATCGATAACACGGCACCAACAGTAGCAATAGGTGCTCCCACACCAACGACAGGAAACAGCGGTACACTGGTAAGTTTTCCTGTGACCTACACAGGAGCTACAGCGATCAACCTGACGAATGTAGATGTAACGATCAACCACACAGGTACGAGTGGTGGAACAGTGAATGTGGTCAATGGTACCACCGCTACTCCAACAGTTGAGGTGAGCGGCGTACTAGGCGATGGTAGTTATACGATCAGCATCAGTCCAGGCACATCAAGTGACGCAGCAATTAACCCAGATTTAGGCGCAGGTCCTAGTGGTTCTGTCACGATCGATAACACGGTACCAACAGTAGCAATAGGTGCTCCCACACCAACCACAGGAAATAGTGGCACGCTGGTAAGTTTCCCTGTGACCTACACAGGCGCCACGGCGATCAACCTGACGAATGTAGATGTGGTGATTAACCATACAGGTACGAGTGGCGGAACAGTAAATGTAGTAAATGGCACCACCGGAACTCCAACAGTTGAGGTGAGCGGAGTATTAGGCGATGGAACATATACAATCAGCATCAACCCAGGCACGTCCAGTGATGTAGCAAGTAACCCAGACGCAGGCGCAGGCCCGAGTGGCTCAGTGACCATTGATAATACGGTTCCGACTGCAGTCAGCTTTGCAAGACAAGTGCCATTGTCAGCTAATACCAATGCGGACGTATTGACTTTTAGAGCGACTTTTAGCGAAGGGGTGTTGAATATAGATGCCGGTGATTTCACAGTGAACAGCACAAGTACCGCTACGGTAACAGGCGTTGCAACAGTTAGCGCTTCAGAATATGATGTGACTATTTCAGGTGGAGACTTAGCAGGGTTTGATGGTACGGTCGGTTTGGACTTGTTTGGTTCCTCTGATATCACGGATGTTCTTGGCAATGCTTTGACTATAGCGGAACCAGGAATAGATGAGACCTATACTGTGGATAATAGCAGTTTTAGTGCTACGATAGCACGATTGACACCACTGCAGGAGAATACAAATGCAGGCTCAGTGACTTTCCGAGTTACATTTACTGAAGATGTTGTAAACGTGGATGTTGCTGACTTTTTGGTGAGTATAGGAAGCGTGGTGAATGTCACTCAAAATACAGCTTCAGAATACGACGTAGACATAGATGGAGTATCAGGTGATGGATTGTTGGATCTAGATTTTGCTGGTGGGCAGGATATT
>JABSPG010000033.1 GCA_013214445.1 Ekhidna sp.
TGGTAACGCTTTTGGCCCCTTTCCTGTAGACTTCTAAAGCTACATCTACAGCAGAATTTGCTGCACCAACCACCGCCACATCCATATCATAGTAAGGATGAGGTTCATCGTAATAGTGCTTCACTTTGGAGAGATGCTCGCCAGGTACATTGAGTAAGTATGGCAGATCGTAGAATCCAGTGGCGATCACGATGTTTTCACAATAGTATTCTCTTCTGCTTGATTTGACATGAAAGCGTGAATCAATTCGACTTACTGATTCAATTTTCTCGTACAGCTTGGTTTGTAGTTTCCAAGTAGCAGCCACTCTTCTATAATACTCCAAAGATTCAGAACGAGTGGGTTTAGGATTGTGCGAAATAAAAGGGACACCCCCGATTTCTAGCCTGTCAGAGGTGGAAAAAAAGGTCATGTTTTTTGGGTAGTGATACAGCGAATTTACCAGACAACCTTTGTCAATTATTGTATAATTCAATCCAGCCTTTTCAGCTTCAATTCCGCAAGCCAACCCTATTGGGCCTGCTCCAATTATGAGTACATCTAATTCAGTTCCGGTTTGATCCTCTGCCATGGATGCAAATGTAAGACTTGAGTATATTTCGAATCCTTTCTTGGTCAAAAGAACCAACAAAGTTGATAGAAATGACTCCAAAGAGACTCATAGACTGCCTCTCAAATTTGTTCTAAGAAAGCCTATGTCCCGCCTCTGTAAATTCCCCGTAATTACTAACTTCGTGGGTGAAAAGAAGGGGTGAACAGTTTCACTTTCTGCTTGTTTCTATTAAAATATTCTTTTAAGTACATGAAAATATTAGTTTGTATTACGCACGTTCCAGATACGACATCACGAATAGCGTTTACTGAAGGTGACACTAAGTTCGACAAGAATGGTGTGCAATTTATCATTGGTCCTTATGATGATTATGCTCTTGCTAGAGCTGTTGAGTTAAAGGAGCAATCCGGTGGAAGCATTACGGTGTTAAATGTTGGAGAAGCGGATACTGAACCAACCATCAGAAAAGCCCTGGCTATCGGTGCGGATGACGCAATTAGAATCAACGCTTTCCCTACTGATGGACTGTTTGTAGCTAAGCAAATTGCTGCTGTAGCCAAAGATGGCGGATATGACTTAATATTGATGGGGCGTGAATCCATTGATTTTAATGGAGGTCAGGTGCACGGTATGGTTGGAGAGTTATTAGGTATTCCTTCAGTTTCTCCCGTGATGACGCTTGATCTTGAGGGATCGAATGCGAAAATATCTCGAGAGATCGAAGGAGGTAAGGAGTATATGGAATTACCACTGCCTTTTGTTGCTGGTTGTCAGGAACCAATAGCAGAGTGGAAAATTCCTAATATGAGAGGGATAATGAGCGCCAGAACTAAGCCTCTGGAAGTGATGGATCCTACAGGGGATGCTCCAAAAACAACGGTAAGTAAGTTTGAATTGCCGCCTGCAAAAGGAGAAGTGAAATTGATAGATCCAGATAATATGGATGAGTTGGTAGATTTATTGAAGAACGACGCTAAAATTATATAACATGGCAGCATTAGCATTTGTAGAAATTGACGAAGGAAAAGTAAAGAAATCCTCATTAGAGGCGGTGAGTTATGCGCATGCAGTAGCCGGGGAAGTGACAGCAATAGTTTTTGGAAATGTTTCTGATATAGAGGAGATAGGCAAGGCAGGAGCAAGCAAGGTTTTAAATGTCACGGATGAAAAATTGGCAACAGCCAATATTATGGCATATTCCTCTGCTATAGCCGAGGCGATGAATCAAGAAGGATCTGACCTCTTAGTTTTAGCAAAGAGCTCATTGGGTGATCCAGTTTCGGCACGAGTTAGTATCAAAGTGGATGCAGCCTTAGCTTCTAATGTGGCAGACCTTCCAGACACTTCTTCTGGATACACCGTGAAGAAGAGTATTTATACAGGAAAGGCTTTTGCAAATACAGACCTGAGTGGTGATAAAAAGATCATCATCATTAAGAAAAACGCCATTGCCATTAAGGAAGATGGTGGTGCGGCTGAAGTTGTTGAGTTTAGTCCAACCATTAATGATGCTGATTTTACGGTAACCACCACTAAGGTAGAGAAGGCTGAGGGAGACATTCTGCTACCAGAAGCGGACTTAGTTGTTTCGGGTGGTAGAGGTCTAAAAGGACCTGAAAATTGGGGGCTGATCGAGGATCTAGCAAAAACGCTAGGTGCTGCAACCGGTTGCAGTAAACCTGTATCAGATATGGATTGGAGACCACACCACGAGCATGTAGGCCAAACTGGTATTAAAGTAAGTCCATCTCTTTACATTGCAGTTGGTATTTCAGGAGCAATTCAGCATCTTGCTGGGGTGAATTCATCAAAGTACATTCTAGTTATTAATAAAGATCCAGAAGCTCCATTTTTCAAAGCCGCAGATTATGGTGTTGTTGGTGACGCTTTTGATGTATTACCTAAATTAACTGAAGCGGTAAAGAAGGCTCAGGGTTAATGTCTGGAGAAAAAATAAAGTTGGAGATATTGGGATTGTCATCAAGTCAATCCCAATCTGGCTCCTTTGCATTGGTACTTGGAGAATCAGAGGGTAATCGAAGATTGCCAATTATTATAGGGATGTTTGAAGCCCAAGCAATTGCGATTGAAATTGAAAAGATCGTACCTAATAGGCCAATGACGCACGATCTCTTCAAAGCATTTTCATTGAACTTTGAAATTGATGTAAGAGAGGTATACATCTCAGATCTTAAAGAAGGAGTTTTCTTTGCAAAAATCATTTGCGAGCACAATGGTAAAGTCTTCGAGATTGATTCGCGTCCTTCTGATGCAATTGCAATCGGTCTTCGTTTTAATGTAGATTTCTATACTAACGAAAGTATTCTGACGGAAGCCGGTATTGTACTTACAGATGAATACGAGGAAGATATCGTAAAGAAAGAGGTTGTTAAGACCGAGACTGCAAGTATTGATGATATGTCTATTAACGAACTCGAAAAGCTCTTAACTGAGGCTCTGGAGAAAGAAGATTACGAAAAAGCCGCACGAATAAGAGATGTGCTAAACAAGAGAAATTAGCATGGATTATTTCCGAGGTGTCTTAGGACTGCTAAGCCTTGTTTCGATTGCTTGGGTGCTCTCTGGAAATAAGAAACAAGTAGACTTTCGTCTTGTTGGAATAGGCATTATCATTCAAGTGGTTATTGGATTGCTAATAGCCAATGTTGAATTCGTGAACCAGCTCTTTGCTTGGATTAGTGCTGGTTTTGTGAAGTTCCTTAGCTTCGGTCTGAAAGGTGCTGAGTTTCTGTATGGAGATCTAGCGAAGAATAGTGATGCCGTTGATGCTAAGCATAGCTTAGGTTTTCTTTTTGTTTTTCAAGCTCTCCCTACTGTTATATTCTTTTCAGCGATTACTGCTGGTCTATATTACTTAGGGCTTCTTCAAAAAATTGTTTATGGGTTTGCTTGGCTGATGGCTAAAACCATGAGACTGTCAGGGGCTGAGAGTCTATCAGCTGCTGGCAACATCTTTTTAGGTCAAACAGAGGCTCCATTGTTGGTTAAACCTTTCATCAAAAGCATGACCAAGTCAGAGCTAAACTGTTTGATGACCGGAGGTATGGCCACTATTGCAGGTAGTGTGCTTGGTGCCTATGTTTCGTTTCTAGGCGGTGGTGATCCAGAGCAACAGCAAATTTTTGCTACTTATCTGCTGAGCGCTTCAATTATGAATGCACCTGCGGCAATCGTGATGGCTAAGATTTTTCTTCCAGAGACTGAACCCGAAAAAATTGATGGTAGCCTAAGAGTTAGTAAAGAAACGATAGGCGTCAATCTTGTGGATGCTTTGGCCAGTGGAGCTTCCGACGGTGTAAAATTAGCCTTGAACATCGCTGGGATGCTGCTCGCTTTTATAGCAGTGATTTTTGCTTTGAATTGGATTCTAGTAGATGGAATCGGAGAGTGGTTTGGTTTGAATGAATTTGTGATTAGGACAACTGGTGGTGCTTTTGATGGTTTTTCTTTGCAATATATTCTTGGCCAAATTTTTAGAGTGTTCGCATTCGTCATGGGTGTGGAGTGGAATGAAACCATTAAGGTTGGAAGCCTCCTTGGTCAAAAGACGGTTATAAATGAGTTTGTTGCTTACCTAAGTCTAGCTGATATGAAATCATCAGGATTGCTGTCCGAAAAATCGATTATCATTTCTACCTATGCTTTATGTGGTTTTGCTAACTTCAGTTCTATTGCTATTCAAATAGGGGGTATAGGTGGTATGGCTCCTAATAGACAGGCAGACCTTTCTAAATTGGGTCTGAAGGCCCTTATTGCAGCTACTCTTGCTACAATGATGACAGCAACGATAGCAGGAGCATTATTTAGTTAATTGTTTACTTTGTGAAATTAGTGTTTCAAAACTTCTTGTTGTTTTAGATATATGAAAGGTATTTGTTTCTCATTAGTATTTGGTTTGTTATTTATGTTCTCCGGATGTAAGGATAAAGAGAGTTCTTTCATTCCATTTGAAGAACAACTGAGAATAGATCTTGAAGTGATAGATGCTTTCCTAGATGCAAGTGATATCGAAACGGAAATCCACGAGTCAGGTATCAGATACACCGTTGATAGAGTGGGTGATGGAATCTCTCCAACAAGAGAGGATGCCGTTATTGTAAAGTATAGAGGTACTTTTCTAAATGGAGAGGAATTTGATGGGAATGACATTGGAGTGCCTTTTGATCTTGGTGGTTTGATTACTGCATGGCAGGTAATGATACCCGAGATGATGGAGGGAGGAAAGATTACGATTTACGCTCCTTCCATATACTGCTTGGTTCCAGAGGAAATGGCCCCATCCCACCAAATGAGAATCTGATTTTTGAAATTGAGCTTGTTTCCTTGGTACGTAATCAAATAGAGCAATTGGGAATAGATATTGAGAAAATAGAAAACTATTTATTGAATAATGGAATAGAGGCGCAAGTATTTCCTGGTGGCATTAGGTATCAGGTAATTGACGAGGGTACTGGAGTAAGCCCAACGCTCACAGATGAAATAACAATTAAGTATACAGGTTCCTATCTCAGTGATGAAGTATTTCAAGAGGAAGAGACAATAACTTTGGAATCTTTGCAAGCGGCAGGCGTGATTGAAGCTTGGACTACTATGATTCCTACAATGAAAGAGGGTGGAAGACTTATTATGTATGCGCCCTCAGGAACTTGTCATGGAGTGTTTGGAAATGGAGTAATTCCTCCGAATACAAACCTAATCTTCGATATAGAATTGATTTCAGTTAATTGAAATTGAATGGCATTGCTATTATAGAAGACATAAAAAAACCGACTTATTTAAGTCGGTTTTTTTTCTTCGTTTCTATGTGATCTAATCAACGATTTGATAAAGCAACGTAATCTCTTTCATTAGCTCCTGTATAGACTTGTCTTGGTCTTCCAATTGGCTCACCTTTCTCTCTCATTTCTTTCCATTGAGCAATCCATCCCGGAAGACGGCCAAGAGCAAACATAACCGTAAACATATCAGTAGGGATTCCCAGAGCTCTGTAGATAATTCCAGAATAGAAGTCTACGTTAGGATATAATTTTCTATCAACGAAATATTGATCTCTAAGTGCTTCCTCTTCTAATCCTTTAGCAATGTCTAGTATTGGGTCGTGAACGCCTAATTTCTCCAATACATCGTCAGCAGCTTTCTTTATGATTCTAGCTCTTGGATCGAAGTTTTTGTAGACTCTATGTCCAAATCCCATCAATCTGAAAGGATCATCTTTGTCTTTTGCCTTAGCCATCCATTTTTTGGTGTCTCCACCATCAGCTTTGATATTCTCTAGCATCTCAATTACAGCTTGGTTTGCACCGCCGTGGAGCGGTCCCCAAAGCGCGTTTATTCCAGCAGAAATGGAAGCCCACAGGCTTGCTTGACTTGATCCTACGATCCTAACGGTTGACGCAGAACAATTTTGTTCATGATCAGCATGAAGAATTAGTAATTTGTCTAACGCCTTTGCAACTACTGGATCAACTTCATACTTATCCGCAGGAAGTGCGAACATCATGTTTAGGAAGTTGCCGCAATAGTTCATGTGATTGTTAGGATAGACCACTGGGTGACCTACCTTCTTCTTGTATGCCCATGCTGCAAAAGTTGGCATCTTTGCCAGCAGTCTGATAATGCTAAGTTCGGTCTCCTCTTTTGATCGATTGGGATCTAAGCTATTTGGATAAAATGCTGTTTGTGCTGTAACCAAAGAAGAAAGTACTCCCATGGGATGAGCAACTGACGGAAATCCATCCAAGATTTTCTTAATATCCTCGTTTACTAAGGTATGGTGCGTAATATCACCAGCAAATTTTTCTAATGTAGCCTTACTTGGAAGTTCTCCATAGATCAGCAAATAAGAGACTTCTAAAAATGTTGAGTTGTCCGCTAGCTGCTCAATTGGATAACCTCTGTATCGTAAGATTCCTTTCTCTCCATCTAGGAAAGTGATAGCACTCTCACAAGAGCCAGTATTCTTAAATCCTCGATCGATCGTAATTACTCCTGATTGACCTCTAAAAGAGCTGATGTCAATTGCTTGTTCTTTTTCGGATCCTTCAATTACTGGTAAATCATAGTTATTACCATCGAGGGTAATTTGGGCGGTTTTAGACATGTTTAGTTGTTCTTTGCTGACAAAAATTTGTAATACGAAAATAATGAATATCAAGATGATCTTGAAGACTAGTTGCCATTCAATATTAGAGGCAATCCATCATCTCCACCACCTATCACAATCACTTTGGAATTCGGGGAATTAGCAATCTCCTTAGTCGCTTCTATTCCTCTCATTCTTAATAACTCAGGAGTCAAACTACTGTTTATTATTTTGTTCGCAGTTGCTTCTCCTTCTGCTGCAATTCTCTTTCGCTCTGCTTCACTTTTTTCTTTGTCTAACCTAAACTGATAGGCGAGCGCTTCTTGTTCTTGCTTCAGTTTATTCTCGATTGCAGTCTTGATTTGTTCAGGGAGTTTGATCGATCTGATCAATAAGCTCTTCATCTCTACTTCGTTTCCTACAGCACCGAGCACTTCTCTTGTTTCTTCCTTTATTGAAGCTTCAACTTCCGGACGCTTAGTCGAGTAGATTTCTTCTGCTGTGTAGCGACCCATCACCTGTCTTACGGTAGAGCGTGCTTCTGGAATTACCAGTCTTTGAATATAGTCCCCTCTAAAGTTCTCTTGTATCGTTCCGATTGCGTCATACTTAGGATGGAATCTAATGGTAATATCGACACTTATGCTCAAACCATTCTTGTCTAAGACATCCATAGTCTCTTCTATTTTGCTTTCTGAGACTTCATATTTGTATATATCATTCCAAGGAGCTTTTACATGCCAACCAGGTCCGATGATGTTTTCTTTCTCTAAGGTACCGCTAAGCGCTTTGAAAAGAACTGCTCGTTCTGATGCTTCAATTCGATAAAATATTCGATTAAATGCGGATAGTAGCACAACGAATGCTATTACTCCAATAATGACAAAGGGAAGATATCTCCTGTTATCCATGCTTTTCGATTTAAGGTTTACGAAGCGACATAACAACTATTTCGATGGTCAGGTTCAGTTCGAAGGCTGAAATACTATTTTATTTTTGGATTCTTTTATGATCGAATGATTCATCTGCATCTTCCTAAATTCCCCATTAGCAAATAGGGCGGCTTGATCCTTATAATACGGACTGAAGTAGTTGCCTGATTGGCCTGTCGGAATGATACTCCAACTATTATTTCTAACATCCGAAAAATCAACAATTCTTCTTGTCGATGGACCAAACCGGATGGTTTGCGTCGGTCCGTCTTCATAAGTATAACCCATATTGTTCAATACCTCATTGCCTCCAGACACGGGATAGGTTCCTACGTTTAAGAAATCTAAAACATCTCCCATGGCGTGCTTGTGAATCAGGCTGTGCGCATTGCCCCATTTCCATTCTCTGTAGCCATCTCCCCACTCACTTACTAGTTGGTACATCGTGGTATCGAATGCTGCCTTGATGATCTGTTCGCGAGTTTCAAGCTCAGCAGTGTTTATATTGTCCCACCAAGGGGAGTCTTCATTTAATATTAAGTGTTCCGTTGAAACCTTGTACGTATGTGTACTTTTGTACATACCCCAGAGGTCATCTCCAATCTCATCCTTAGTTGCTGATTTTACTATCTGATGGATCCATTTTTGAAATATAAGTGGACGAAAATCGTCTTTATTCAAGTTGGAATCCCAGCTTGATAGATCTTCAATCAGCTTACTTCTTTCATCGTTTTTTACTGCTTCTAATAAGATACTTTTAGTTGCCTGATGCATCTTGGATGTATTGTCAAGAAGCATAGACTTCATATCATCGATCGAGTTTTTTTCTTTATTGTTCAAGATTTCGGCTATGCGTTCTCCACGATCGTCTGGTAGATAATAGCCGGAATAGAGTACTCCGTCGACTGTGTCAGGCTGATTATTTGCACTATGAACATAGCCCCAAGGAGGGTTTATAGCATGGGGATTTTTAGCAAATGAGTAGGAACTGTCTGGATCGTTATTCTTTTTAGAACCGTCGTAAAAAGTTTTACTTGTCTGCTCATTTTGCCGCTTGATAAGCTTCCCGACGGCCCACCAAGCAACATTACCTTCTGTATCGCCATACATGATATTCAAACCAGGTCCATGAATCGTTGAACCAGCTTTTTCGACATCAGAAATAGATTCTGCATCTATGAAACCATAGATCGATTCAATCATGTAGTTGGTGTGACTAGATGTGACCCAATGCATGCTCACGACATCATCTAATGGTTCCTCCTTTAAGATATCGGATACTACAGGTCCATGAATTGTATGTCTAATAGTGAATTCAACAGGGTCTTGACCTTTTACTTTGATGATTTCTTTTACTGTCTGGATTTCTTTCCACTCATTATCATGGCGGTACAGATTTGAATCTTCACTGTGAATCTCCTCGATGTAGAAATCCATATCATCATTTTCGAACATGGTTATTCCTATGGCTTGTCTCTCTGAATGCATGAGTAGGGGGAAAGGTGCTCCAGGGATATGATAGCCATAATATTCACCTCCTGGAAAATGAAGATGTGATTCATACCAAACGGAAGGCTGAGCGAAACCAATATGGGGATCATTTGCTAGGATTACCTTACCACTCTCAGTCTTTGAAGGTGAAAGTACCCAGCTATTACTTCCAATGAATTCTGGTGCCTTCATTTCCTTCAACAGGGTAAGTGTAGCCTGCGCTTGCTTGCTGTATCGATCATCGAAGGATCGAAGGGTCGATTCTCCCTCGTAGTGATAGATCTTCAAATCATTTAAGTAGGTAGAATCCAACTTCTGTGAAAGCTCAGTGAGTACTGGATCTGTTATTTGTGCATTGGAAAAACTGAAAGCCATGTAGGTTAGTGTTTCAAGTATATTTTGAATCTCAAATGGCTCTACCTCTACACCTAATATCCGATGTTCTAGAGGTTTGGGATTGTTTTCTATGTATGAATTGATTCCATCAACATATGATTGAACTAAAGGCAAGGTCCGATGATTCCTTTGCAAGTATTGGGTAGCGGACTCTTTTGCGTAGGAACTGAGCCCCATCGTTCTTAAATACTTATCATTTTGGATCATGTCTGGACCAAATAGCTCAGAAAGCCTTCCGCTCCCAACATGACGCAGTAGATCCATTTGCCAAAGTCGCTCCATCGCATGCAGGTAGCCTAATGTGCGGTACGCATCTGCTTCTGATTGTGAATAAATGTGTGGGATGCCAAATTCGGTGAAGTAGACCTCTGAATCACTATCAAGTCCCCCTAGTTGTAGCTCACCGGCGTAGGAGGGAGTGAGACTGCTTTTTACATAGAAACCATATCCAATAACCGCGATAGCAACAAACAGAAGGAGGATTCCTAGAACCTTAAGAACTTTCATAATTTGAAATTTTGAGTAAAATAAAAAAGCCGTTTCATATGGAAACGGCTTTAGCAATTAGTTTTCGATCTTCATTACTCGTCGATGAATTCTTCGAAAGACTTGAATTCAATACTAGTAATCTCTTTTCCTTCCATGAATTTCTCCATCTTAGGTACACGCTTACTTTGGATATAGCTGAAATCATTCTTAGCCTTATCAAAACGTTCCTCCAGAAGCTTTAAGTTGGCTAATTCGGAATCTGAAGGAGCCTCGAAGCTGCCGGCGATCTTAGCGTAAAGGGTAGCCAGTTTTCCTCTTAGTTGTGGTTCAGCTGAGTCAACATAATTGTCACCTGTTGTCACAACTAAAGTTTCTTTTAGCTCATTGAGGTCTTCAATTACCGCATCAGCTGATTTGCTTCCTCCGTTTTCTTTTACTTCCTCTGCCTTTGCAATGATCTCGTCCATTTGATAAACCATGTATGCCAACTGCTCAGACATGTCATATAGTTTAATCACTGTTTCCTGATTTGCTATTCTTTCAGCATCAGTTATGGTAGACTTAGGGTCATTTACCAGAGTAATGTTGGTTGAAAACGTCTCTTTACCCTTGGTCATCACTACCTTGTAGTCTCCGGCAGGCATTCTTGGAGAAGTGAATCCACCGAATGCAAATGACTTGCCTTTAGCAAGTTTTGGAGGTCTAATCAACCCATTCCAAGTAACTACATTGATGCCCTTTGACTTTCCGGGAGCAATTTCTGTAAGCTTATTTCCGCTCATATCCTGAACCTCCATATTCATCTTACCGAAGATGTGCTTCTTCTTCAAGTAGTAGGTCACTTTAACATCGTTCGAACCATTTGCTCCAACAAATTCCATCTCTGTGGCAGTACCACCGAATGGACTCGTCTCTTCAATGATTGCCGGTTTGCTTTCAAAGAAATGAACGTTTTTAGCAAGAACTTCTTGAGTGATTTCTCTTAGTGGACTTACGTCATCAATGATAATTACTCCACGTCCGTGCGTTCCTAAAACTATATCGTTTGTTTGCTTTTGCATTTCAAGGTGATGAACCGCTACTGGAGGCATGTTATTGGTAAATTGGTTCCAATTCTTACCACCATTCACAGTGACATACAGTCCAAATTCAGTTCCTAAGAAAAGAAGATCTTCGTTCTCGAAATCCTCCTGGATGCAACGCGTAAATCCGTAAATGTCATCGGTCACGATAGAGGACCATGTCTGTCCATAATCTGTAGTCTTGAAAACATATGGACTCATATCACCCATCGTGTGACCATCTAGCACAGCATACGCTGTTCCTTCATTATGGACACTTGCCTCAATATGATATACCCATAAATTACTAGGAACTCCATCTGGTAGATTCCCAGAGGTATTTGTCCAGCTTTTTCCACCATCTTTGGTAACCTGAATGTTGCCATCATCTGTACCTACCCAAATTACGCTTTCGTTTAATGGTGACTCAACAATGGAGAAGATGGTACAGTGATTCTCTGCACCAGAGTTGTCTTTTGACAATCCTCCTGAATCCTCTTGGTTCTGTTTTGCAGGATCATTGGTTGTCAAGTCTGGAGAAATAACCTTCCAGGTATTTCCCATATCTTCAGAAATATGAAGGTATTGGCTACCCATGTAAAAACGATCTGGCTGCTTTTCGCTAATAGCCATCGGTGCATTCCAGTTAAACCTCAACTTGTCTTCACTCTTGGTTTGTAGAGGTTGAATAGTTTTAGTGGACTGTGTTTCCATATTGTAACGCCAAACATTATCAGCACCTTGCATCTCTGAATATAAGATTTTTTTGGTTGGGTGTCTTAACACTCTGAAACCGTCACCATAACCTACAACATTCCAGTCTCGTGCTTCTACACCTCCTGGTGAGGATGATGGTCCATACCAAGAACCATTGTCTTGAAGTCCACCATACACATTGTATGGTTCCTCATTATCAACGCTGATTTGGTAAAACTGCGATAGGGGAAGATTTGCAACAATTTCCATGGTGTTAGACCCATCCCACGTTCTGTATACACCTCCATCAGTACCAACATACATTCTGTCAGAATTCTTAATGTCAAATAAGATATCATGAATATCAGCATGCATGTTACCCATAGATTTAAAGGTTTTACCTCCATCTCGGCTGATTGATCCGAAAAGACCTGCTTTGACCACCACGTCAGGATCACGTGGATCTATTACGATTCGAGAGAAGTAGAAAGGCCTTACAACCAAGCCGAAATCACTATTTAGGTGTTCCCAGTTTGCTCCTGCATCAGATGATTTGTACAATCCTCTCTTATCCTCATCCTCGGTTTCAAGTACTGCATACAAAATTTTGCTATCAGATGGAGCTACCGAAATGGCAATTCTACCCAATTTCCCTGCAGGGAACCCATTGTGGATCTTATTCCAAGTGGATCCACCGTCGGTAGATTTGTAAAGTGCACTTTTGTTTCCTCCTGAGTTGAATGACCAACCTGTTCTTCTAAATTCCCACATCGAAGCGTATAACGTGTTTGGATCATTGGGATCCATAATTACGTCACCGCAACCTGTGGTCTGGTCGATGTATAGAATTTTATCCCACGTAGCACCGCCATCGGTAGATTTATAAACGCCTCGTTCTTCACTATCACCCCAAAGTGCACCCAAAACACCAACATACATGATATCTGTGTTTTCTGGATGGATTTCGATACTACTGATCCGCTCTGATTTGTCAAAACCTGCTTTGGTCCAGTTTACTCCACCATCTATCGATTTGTATAAACCATCTCCTACTGAAACACTATTTCTGGTCCATATCTCACCTGTACCGACCCATATTTTGTTGTCTGGATCTTTGGGGTCAAGTTTTACTTTACCAATAGACTGCACATTGTCGTCGAAAATCGGTTGGAATGATGCTCCACCATTAGAGGATTTCCAGACACCACCACCGGCAGAACCTACATAAATGATTCGATCATTTGTTGGGTGGCCCTCCAGGTCGATTACTCGACCACTCATGAGTGCAGGTCCAATGTGTCGTGCTTTAAGATCTCCGAAGAGCTCTTTTCCCTTCAATACAATTTCTTCTTGAGCATGTCCTAGGAAGAAACTGCCAAAAACAATTAGTGATAAATAAATCCTTTTCATCAGCTGACGTCTTTATTCTCCTCCTTCTTCTGCTGTTGCAGGAAATGCGAACAAAGTATCATCAATCTCAGGATTAAGTTCGATAGATTCGATCATTAATGGCTGAGAAGGACCGTCTTTGATTCCTTGAGTCATGGAAAATGGAAAGTACAAACCATCCACTTCTTGATAGTCACTCATCGTGTTTCTACTGATTGAGCCTGCCTGAGGACCTGATTTAATTTCTTGGTCAACTGCTAATGGGACAAACGATTCAGATTCGAAGTAGTGGAAAGAAACATCTTCTACTTCTTCACCATCAAGCATTCTTGGCTCCTTTGTAAGCTTAACTTTGTAGGTTTCAGCACCATCTATAGTCTCGGTTCCCATCAATTCTACGGTGTAGCCTTTCTCTTTGTAGTCTAGGAATGAATCAGGGAAATCATTTGCATCCAATTTCATGTTTTCAGTGGTCTCCGTATCTGATTTTTCAGCTTTCATGGATTGGAAGTTGGTACCCCAAAGCGTTTCTCCATCATACACACCTTGCATAAGGGTCATCCCTTGAAAAGTGATTTTGGTAAACTGTTTACCATCAGCTAGTTGAACAAGCTCCAAGGGGATTTCCATGCCACCTTGATTTACCTTGGCCACCATCTTTACACCTTTGACATTTCGCCAGGCCTCTTTTCCACCTGTGTTTTCTAAGTACCCATCAATGATTTCATCAACAGTTACGTCTTGCGCACTAGTGCTGACGAAAGTGACAAGAGCCAACACTGCGAATAGTGATTTTAATGTTTTCATAATTTAATTTTTGCTAATAGTACGCAATTTAAAATTCTAAGGATAAACTATTTGAAATTATCCTGTTAACCGGTGTTAATATTGATTGAATGGTAATGTGTTTTATGCCTTGGGAGTAAAATAATTAATTGCTTCATTCTCGTGATTTTTTGCGTTTACAGACTTTAACTTTGGGTTTCATGTCTAAGGAATTTTCTCAGATACTAAAAGACGTAAGCGCAAACCAATTTGCACCTATCTATTTCCTACAAGGAGAGGAGACTTTTTTCATTGACAGTATCGTGAAAATCATTGAAGAGAACGCTCTGGAAGAGAGTCAGAAGGGTTTTAATCAAGTGGTTTTGTATGGAAAAGATACTAACCTAGCTGAGGTGCTTGGAGCTGCTAAGAGGTATCCAATGATGGGGGAGAGGCAAGTGGTAATTGTGAAAGAAGCACAGGAGATACGTGAGTGGACCAAGGAAGATAGGCAGGCCCTAATACTCAATTACCTTGAAAATCCGTTAGCAAGTACGATTCTGGTTTTTGCTTATAAGTACAAGTCCATAGATAAACGTACCAAGTTTGGTAAGGCTGTAGAAAAGCACTCTGTTTTTTTGAATGCGAAGAAACTGTACGATAATCAAATTCCGGACTGGATTCACAGTTACTGCAAGTCAAAGAATGTGAATATTGATCAAAGGGCAGTTTTGATGCTCTCTGAAAGTATAGGCAATAATCTGCAGCGACTTGCGAATGAAATTGAGAAGCTTCTTTTAAATGTTAAAGAAGGTCAGCCTATCGATGAGGCGATGGTTCAGAGATATGTAGGTATTAGTAAAGACTACAATATTTTCGAATTACAGAATGCTTTAAGTGCTCTAGATCGAAAGAAAGCATTTAAGATTGTGGATTACTTTGCCTCCAATCCCGGTAATAATCCCATGGTATTAACTATCTATAGCCTTTTCTCCTACTTCAGTAAGCTATTGCTCATTCATCACTCAAGTGATAAAAATGAAAGAGCTTTGGCATCCGCTATAGGAGTGAACCCCTTCTTTGTCAAAGACTATTTGAAAGCAGCTCGAAATTACCCACTTGGGAAGGTTGTAGAAAACATTAAGTTTTTACATGAGGCAGATATGCAATCAAAAGGAATTGGACATGCTACGAAAAAGGAAGGTCCAGTGCTTACTGAGTTGGTCTACA
>JABSPG010000330.1 GCA_013214445.1 Ekhidna sp.
TTACATAGCTAACTTGTTGACCCTTACACCTCTTTTCAATCCATTCAAACAACCCTGTGAAACCTGATAATACATTCTTGAATGTTCGACTAGATAGCACCTTTTTTTTGTCTGATTGAACCATCAAACAAGTTTTAAATGTGTTCTTGTCAACATCAATACCAACGCAATACTTTTCCATAATAATTGATTTAATGTGTAAATGATTGACCCTGTTCTTGCATCGATTTTTCTCATAATTGATACTTGATCAAGCACTCAGCTCGTCATTAGGTACTGTCCTATCTCATCAAGAAAATAACAGGTAGAAGGTATTCCTGCCGCAAGTGGATCATCTGGTGATGTCCTTAGATTCGCGTAATCTCTTCTACCTGAGGAGTCAACAATAAAATTGCACTTTTTTAATGGAATACAATTATATGAGATAAGCGGGATTTTTGGCAGGTAATTGGCAGATAGCTAAGTAAGGCCATGCGCAATATCGTCTGTTAGCTGCTGGTTAAATTTGATTTGTTGCGTTTCTGTTCCACATTTCAATTAAGTCTCTTAAGTCCTTATTAAGAGTGTTGTAAGTGATTTCGGCAGACTTGAAAGATTGAACAAGCCATTTAATCACTACAGCGCTCACCTGCTTAGCAATGGTTAAAGCAAGGATGGCACTAGTTTTAGCATGTTCGTTGTTTATGTTCACATTCGACTGTTTAAGTTGAAGAATGCTTAGAAATTCTGAATGGGCGTAGTTTGAAAAAAGTTTATATGTACTAGATGTAAATTCTGTAGCCAATCTGCTTTCTTCGATTAAATCATTCCAACTGTTTATCCTTGGAAGTCCATAGTTGTTGAGTTTCCATTTTTGATTTTTATTGAGTTCGGAATAAAATGGATCTGCCTCAATTTGTTTTCTGATATCTTCAATTTCCTTGGCTTCCTCTTCTTTCTTTTGTTGCATATCTGGATGTATTCCAGGATCAAAAGATTGCCGAGTTAGAAGCCCCGAAATCTCCCAAAGTTTGAATCTGAAGTACTTTTCTTCTTCGGGAATATCAGACATGTAGATGTACTCAAGAGTTAGAAAGGTCTCAAGCAATGCTCTGGTTAAGATGTAAGTTGAAGAGATATCTATGATTTTTACCGAACCCTTCAATTGTTTTGAGCTTATTTCTTGACCCTCTGCAATTGTTGAAATACTTAAAGAATGGAATACGATCTTAAGGATCAGTGGTTCAAAGTATCGTTCCCACTCTTTGCCTTGAATTTTGGCGTTGTGCAGTGTGTTTGTTAGATCTCCTAATTTTGTTGCTAATTCGCGAACACCTTTTGCAGTCTTATCTACAGATTTAGGGTAATACTTTTCAAGTAATTCATTGATTCGTTGTAGATCGATTTTGCGGTTCACTGTTGCTCTCTTGGAAGTTTATGTTGGATACCTCTTAATTTAAGTTCAATGTTGTGAAGGTCGTTCCAATACTTTCCAACATTCTTCCAGTTACCGACCCAGTTAAACTGAAATCTGAAAACTAAGAGCCTGACAAAAAAACGTTCGATCAGAGTTAATTCGTCAAATGATTTGAAGTTCTTGAGTTCATTTAGTTGATTCTGTATTTCCTGAGTGTTTGTTAGTTCAGTTAACGAGTTCGCCTCTGTTTTCAGGTGGTTAACAAAAGAGTTAAAGATGTAAGCAGTTATGTGCTCGTTCTTGATCTCTGAAATCTGGTTCAGTAATTTAGTAGTTCTGATTTTGAGTTCACCGTTTGGCATGGCTCTTGGGAGATCTGGCAGCTAACGTCTAGCTAAGCGGCGGTTTGTCCACACTTAGCTTGAAAGCACTAAAAGTAACGAAGGTGTACCACCCCTCAAAAGTTATCTCGAAGAAAATGCGTTGTGAAAGATTAACCCCAGAAGCACCACAGTTGCTAAGGCTTATCAACTTTCAGAAGGGTGCACCGAAGTGGAACAGTAGCTGGTCAGGTTGGGAATAGCACCCCGACAAATGCCGCTTAGCAACTGTTAGATGACGTTTCAATTGCACATTTGCAACTCTTCAGTTGTAAGTTGTTCCCCTAAGCTCTGGGCAATTAATAGATCAGAACAGCCGTCAGCTTTTTTATTCGCCGCAAGTTTATAAGTTCCTCTGTTGAGAAATGCTAGAGCATAGGAGTTGTCAAGTTCGATTGCTCTGTCAAAGTCCTTAAATGCAATTTCATAGTTAGCTAGTTTAGCGTAACTACATCCCCTGTTGTTGTAAAGTTGAGGATCATTTGGAGAAAATCTAAGAGCTATCGAATATGCTTCAATTGCTTCAGTATGTTGATCTAGTTCGTCTAGAGAGAATCCTAAGTTATCGAGAGCTGTAACGTAATTAGGATCTAGGTCAATGGCTCTTTTGAAAAAACCTATGGCTTTTTCATGTTTTCCTTGATCTTGGTAAGCATATCCAATGTTGTTGATTATGATTGGATTCTCTTCTGAGTAATTTAATGCTGTTCGATAATCTTCTATAGCATTGTCATATTCACCAATTATCCTGTAGCAAGCTCCACGATTGTTGTATTCAAATTCAGATTTACTTCCGTTACTTATAGCTAGCGTATAGTATTTGATAGCCTCATCAACGTCACCTAAGTTCTCATATGAGTGTGCGATCTTACTAAAGAGTTCGCCAGTTTTTTTTTTACCTGCCTTCTTATAGTAGTGAAGAGCTGAATCATATTGTTCTTTCTCATAAAATATATCAGCTTGCTCAATAAAGTTATCAGTTGAACAGCTTATAGTTATCAATAGAAGAAGAAAGGAGAGGTACCGCATATGTCATCTAACGCCCAACTAAAATGAGTATGCGCCCCAGTTGCTAGAAGCACTGTAGTTTCTTATTCGCAATGTCATATCAAAGGGCTCATTTCGCATATTCATTTTAGTGTTTGTTATGGGCTTTTTTACCATCTTCCTACATCTTCGAGTGTATAAAAGTTGTAGTATTTCTTTTCTTCAAATCCATCTTCATAAGCTTTATTGAAGAATTTTATTGCTGCAAGTTCGTCTTTAGTCAAGTCATCACCATCTATTTTCTCTAGACGTGCCTTAATTTCTTCCACATCCATTCCCTCCAATAGTTGGTACTTAGCTAGTTGAAAACCGGTTACTGTTCCAGACGTCATATAACTTCTTGTAATACATAGGATCAGAATCTCAAGTAGTTTTCTGTCATCTGAAATTAGTTTCTTAAACTCCTTGTCATAAAATGAGCTGTTATGAAGTTTTAAATCTGGTAATAAGAATATCAACTCTTGGCCATTGAGGAAATCTTGCCTTTTGAGATATTCTTGAAAAAGTTTTTTAGACGCTTTTTTATACCATTTAATGAGTTCTTTACCGTAAGAAACATTATCTCCTGAAGGATCCTCAAAAACACCATACCACATCCGATTTGAGTATAATTCTCCTTTATCTGACATTTCTTTAGCTCTCAGTAAAGAGTTGAGAGTATAAAAAGAAGAAAAGCTTAA
Organism: Ekhidna sp.; assembly: GCA_013214445.1. Taxonomy (GTDB): domain Bacteria; phylum Bacteroidota; class Bacteroidia; order Cytophagales; family Cyclobacteriaceae; genus Ekhidna. The sequence continues at coordinate 3,504 of JABSPG010000330.1, forward strand.
TGTTTTAATTGAGTCAGTCACATGTTTTTCAATAACTGAACGTCTTAATTCTTGATTACTTAACCTATCTAACTGTTTTGAACAAAATCTCTGAGCAATCATGAAATCTGAGTCAAACGAATAGAACGTTTCTCTTTCATATTCGATTGAATCTGAAAACTTGAATGTGGCTAATACCATTCTTTCAATTTGCTCAGGGGGCACATTTAAGCTTTTTATTTCTATCCAATTTAGGAACTGAAACAGTTTGTCATGTTTTTGTAAATCCTCCAAGATTCTGATTTTCTCATCAATGTCTATGCTGTTGATGAATCCATCAAAAACACTTTCTTGAATGTCAAAATTTGCAAGCTGAAGATTAAAATACCTATCGAAATAGTTCGGATTTGCTATCCTTTTTTCTCGAATTAAATCCTCGGTCGAGGTATGGCTTACAAAGCTTATTTGGTCAAATACAAACAGGTCATTTATTATTTTTTTGGATAGACTATCCAGAGTCTGTTTTTCAATAAATTCTGATTTGGACTCTTCCTTGTTATGTCCAGAATATGAATTGAAAAACGTCTGATTCTTATCTGTATCAGTTAGTTCGTTTTTGGAATCAAGAATAAAATCATATGCTTCAGGTTTGAAAATCCTTAAAGCTTCAATCAAGAAGAAATCCCGAATGTTTAACTCTTTATAAATTGAAGGTAATCTAAGCTTTACACTGTTGTTAAACCTGTAAACATCCCTCAAGGATTTAAAGAGCTTGATAAAATCCTCATTTCCTAAATTCTTAAATGAGCTATTTATGGCATTTTCAATGTCTTGACTGTTAAAAATGTGGGTCAAGCTGTCAATGAATAACCTTTCTATGTCTGTTCTGGAAATTCTAGGAAGCGTATAATCAACTTGAACTATTTTCTCAATATACTTTTTGCCATTTTCTCCAAATTGCTTTTCCAAAGCCCCTGTAACTACTTCTCTATCATATGCCAGGAGAAAAATTGTGTTGGCGAAATTCCCATTTAGCTTTACCAGTTGGAATATGTCAGTAATTTCAGAAGGGGTTAGACGGTCAATATCGTCAATTGTGATGTACAACTTTACCTTACTATCGATTAGAAGTTCATCGACATCCTTTTTTAACTGACCGAGATCTTTTTCTTTAGTTAGTCCATCTAGAAAAGATTTAGCGTCTTTAACTGCCTCTCCTGTTCCTGAATGTACATATTTCAACCAGTTAAGGTGTCCTAAGAAATCTGCGAGTTTTTTTGAGGCTTTTTGAAGCTTGCCTTTTTGACTCTCGAACTTTAGATAGAGTTCCTTTAGAAAGATATTTTGAAGCTCTTTCTGTCCAGAGAACATCCAAGGGTTAAAGTTTAAAACGATTATATCCTTTTCTATTTCAGATGATAATCTTGTCACTTCTTCAGTTATGAAATTGATTAGTGTAGATTTTCCCGATCCCCAATGCCCATTCACTCCTAAAACAATACTTTCATTGTTGTCTGCGAATGAGTTAACTAATCCATTAGCAATTTCTTCAGCAAACAAGTATCTGCCTAGTTTATCATCATCTCTATTATTTAAGGGGAGATCAGTGTACATCTTTTAGATTATTGCCCATAACCTTTAGCTTCCTGTCATATCATTATTTCAAGAAGCATTAATTATAACTTAAAGATAGGAACGGCAGATTAGAA
>JABSPG010000331.1 GCA_013214445.1 Ekhidna sp.
TCTGAGTGCACTTGACAATCAAAGAGCAAGCCACCGTTCTTCCTGAAGTCTTCCATGAATCGAATCAGCGCAAGCTTAGAAGCATTGCTCACGCTAGAAAACATGGACTCCCCGCAAAACACGTGTCCAAGATCTACACCATAAATACCTCCTACCAACTCACCCTTTTGCCAAACCTCAACCGATTTAGCATATCCAAGTTCATGTAATCTTATATAGGCCAATTCCATTTCATCCGTAATCCAAGTACCCTCCTGACCTATCCTTGGCATCTTTTTGCATGCCTCGATCACCTTTTCGAAAGCGTTATTGAATGTCACCTCCAGCTGATCGGAATTAAGTACTCTCCGCATCGATTTTGAAACATGAAGTTTTTCTGGATAAAGGACAAATCTTGGATCAGGACTCCACCAAATGATAGGTTCTCCACTACTGTACCAAGGAAAAATTCCGGAACGATATGCAATCATGAGTCTTTCAGGTAAGAGATCACCCCCTACTGCAACAATTCCCTCCTCAGCGCCATGAACAGGGGGGAAAATCAAGTCATCTGTGAGTCGATAAATTGGCATCTGCGATACTAAGCCCAATGCTGCATTCTACTCCCATACCAGCTGAATAGTTCACCATCTACCAATTCGCGAGCGGCCTTTGGCCAGAGCTTCTTGGCTTCAACCAAATGTTCATCTTTGAAAGGAAAAGGTTCTGAGCTAAACAGAACTTTGTCTGGATCTAGGGCTCTAATCTCCTCTTCCAAAAGAGAAGGGTAGCGAGGCTCCTTGATCAGGTTTTCATAACCCAAATGAGCAAGCATGCCATCAATGAAAGTACCCGAACCTGCTGTCATCCAGGGATTTTTCCAAATAAGATAGATCACCTTTCCTTTTTTCGAATTCCTTACAGAAGTCAAGGCTCTTTGACAAGAGCTGACAATTTTGGATGCTTCCAGTTCCAAATCGGATATGCTACCTAGACTGGACATCATTTGATATGCATCTTCTAGTGTCGCAATATCACTCATCCAGACCGGAAAATCCCTTGCTAGTTCATAGATTCCCTCTAGATAGTTCTCCTCCTTATTTCCGACAATCAGATCCGGTTTTAACTGTTGGATTTTTTCAAATCTAAAATTCTTCGTGCCCCCAACAATGGGAATAGCTTCGACCTTTTGCTTCGGATGGATACAAAACTTGGTACGGCCCACTACAGGAGCTCCTATATCAAGCAAGAACTCTGTTTGAGATGGAACAAGGGAGATAATTCTCTTTGGAGGATAAGAAAAAGTGATCCTCTGACCCATTTGATCTGTAACTGTCAGAAGATCACTCATTGCGATTTTACTTAAAATAAGTAAAATCTTGGCCGTCCTGAATCTGAATCACAGATTCATAAATCAACTTAATGACATTTTCGACATCTTCTTTATGCACGGTCTCCACGGTAGTATGCATGTATTTTAAAGGAAGCGAAATTAGTGCAGAAGCCACCCCTACATCAGAATAGGCAAAAGCATCTGTATCTGTCCCAGTAGTCCGGGATGCTGCCATGCGCTGGTAAGGAATGTCGTTTTTCTCCGCCACTTCCAAAATCATATCTCTCAAATTGTTTTGTACCGCAGGTCCGTAGGTAATCGCTGGTCCCTCTCCTGCTGTCATATCTCCACTAGTAATCTTATTATACATTGGGGATTGTGTATCATGTGTTACATCCGTTACAATTGCTACATCTGGCTTAATCCTACGAGAGATCATTTCTGCCCCTCTCAGACCAATCTCTTCTTGCACTGCATTAACAACATACAAGCCAAAAGGCAGATCAACTTTATTCTCTGATATTCTACGAGCCACCTCTGCGATCATGAATCCTCCAGCTCTATTATCAAGTGCTCTTCCGACCAGATATTTGTTATTCATCTCGAAGAGCTCATCTTGAAAAGTAGCTACAGTTCCTACATGGATTCCCATTTTCTCTACCTCTTCTTTACTCTCAGCCCCCACATCAATGCAAATATTCTTAAGTGTCGGGTTATCTTCCTTGTCTTTTCGTACGTGAATGGCAGGCCATCCAAAAACACCCTTAACCACGCCTTCCTTGGTGTGAAGGTTTACGCGCATAGAGGGTGCTATTTGATGATCGGATCCGCCATTTCTCACCACATAGATGTAGCCTTTATCAGTAATGTAATTTACAAACCAACTGATCTCATCTGCATGAGCTTCAATGACTACTTTATACTTAGCTTCCGGATTGATCACACCATAGACACTGCCATACGTATCGACCACATGATCATCTACATAAGGCTTCACATAATCTAACCAAATTTTTTGCCCCTCCTTTTCAAAACCGGTAGGTGCAGCATTATTGAGGTATTTGTATAAGAAATCTTCGCTTTTTTTATCCATGTTTATATGCTTTTAACCAGACCTCCATCAATTAGAAAGTCCTGTCCTGTAATATATTCTGATTTATCGCTTGCTAAAAATATAACTAATTCTGCCACCTCATCGGGAGCACCCTGACGCAACATTGGGATCTGCTTGATTGTTTCTTCGTCTGCCTTGTAACTATCAATGTACCCCGGAAGCACATTGTTCATTCGAATGCCTTCTGAGGCGTATTTAGTTGCAAAAAGCTTAGTATAGGCACTCAATGCCGTTCTTGCTACTGATGAAATAGGGAAGTTTAAGGAAGGTTCCTTGGCTCCAAATGTTGAGATATTCACTATGGACCCTCCATGGCGCATCCGATCAGCAACAAGCTTTGAAACTCTGATAACATTCATCAGGGCTAGATCAAATCCTTCCTTCCAATGCTCATCAGTAAGTTCCAGCAATTCCCCTTTGGGAGGATGACCCGTGTTATTCACCACTACATCAACCTGCCCGTAGGTCTCGAAGGTAGCATCCACCAAACGCTCAAGATCTTCAAGGTTTCCAGTGGAACCCTGCACAGCGATTCCTCCTAGGTCAGAAGCTAAGTCATGAATTTCGGAGGATCGAGAAAGCATAGCTATCTGATAATCATTAGCAACGAGTCTTTGAGCGCAAGCAAATCCCATTCCTTTACTCGCGGCTGTTACAATAGCTACCTTACTCATACCCACATCACAATCAGATCAATTACAATGGAATATTTCCATGTTTTTTTCTGGGTAGTTTATCCACCTTGTTTTCTAACATAGCGAACGCATCGATCAACTTGGATCGGGTTTCGCTTGGTTTTATCACCTCATCCACAAATCCTCGAGCTGCCGCTATGTATGGATTTGCAAATTTCTCCGTGTACTCGTTGATTTTTTCCTGATGCATGGCATGAGGATCGTCGGCATTCTTTATTTCCTTTCTGAAAATAATCTCAGAAGCTCCCTGAGCTCCCATTACTGCTATTTCTGCTGTCGGCCAAGCGTAGTTCATATCTGCACCGATATGCTTTGAATTCATCACATCGTATGCTCCTCCGTAAGCTTTCCTGGTAATGACGGATATTCTGGGTACTGTTGCTTCGCTAAAGGCATAAAGCAATTTTGCCCCATTAGTAATGATTCCGTTCCATTCCTGATCTGTTCCAGGTAGAAATCCTGGCACATCAACCAAGACAAGCAATGGCACATTGAAGCTATCACAGAAGCGGACAAATCGTCCACCTTTTGTACTTGACTGTATATCCAAAACACCGGCCATGCTCATGGGCTGGTTTGCTACAATCCCGATGCTTCTACCTGCAAGTCGGCCAAATCCACAAATGATATTTTCCGCAAAATCTTTATGAACCTCCAAAAAGCTATCATCATCAATGATCCCTTTGATCACCTCGTTCATGTCATACGGCTGATTAGGATTCTCAGGCATGAGTTCATCTAAAACCGACCGGGTCTCATCGCCTATCTCGTAAGCAACTCTTGGCGGTTCCTCTTCACAATTCGAAGGGATATAACTCATCAACTGTTTGATCTGTCTGATACACTCCGCCTCATTGGCACAAGCAAAATGAGTAACTCCACTCTTAGAGGCATGTGTCTGAGCACCTCCTAGCTCTTCACTAGTCACCTCTTCTTGAGTGACTGTTTTTACAACATTGGGACCTGTCACAAACATGTAGCTGCTCTGCTCCACCATGAAAATGAAATCTGTAATGGCAGGAGAATACACTGCACCGCCAGCACAAGGTCCTAAAATTGCTGATATCTGAGGCACTACGCCTGAAGCCAGTGTGTTCCTATAGAATATATCAGCGTAACCCCCAAGCGATACAACCCCTTCTTGAATTCGTGCCCCACCAGAATCATTTAATCCAATCACTGGTGCCCCATTCTTCATGGCCATATCCATGATCTTCACAATCTTTTCTGCAAAAGTCTCCGACAGTGAGCCTCCAAAGACAGTAAAGTCTTGACTGAAAACATAAGTTAACCTACCATCAATGGTTCCATATCCCGTCACTACACCATCTCCCAAAACCTTTTGCTTGTCCATCCCAAAATCGGTAGCACGGTGGGTCACAAATTTTCCTATCTCATGAAAGGATCCCTGATCCAAAAGCAAATCGATGCGTTCTCTAGCAGTAAGCTTGCCTTTTTCATGCTGCTTTGCAATTCGATCTTCTCCTCCCCCCTTAAGGGCTTGCGCATTCATAGATTCAAGACGAGCATTCTTTTCTGCAATAGACTGAATGTTGGTTGCGGTTTTAGGCTTTTCTGTACTCATATTTTTCTGGAAAACATCAAATATAAGGTTAGCAATGGACAATCTGGAATATTGATTATCAATTGATAATTCTAAAATCTGTCTGATTTGATTTGCTATATTGCGGCGCTATGGACGTAGCTGTGATTGACTTAGGAACGAACACCTTTCACCTTCTTCTTGCTTCGGTAGAAGGGACTAGTCATAATATCTTTTATCGTGAAAGAAAGGCTGTGAAAATTGGTGAAAATGGAATTAACAGGGGGGAAATTACTCCCCCAGCATGGGATAGAGCAATTGCAACTCTTAAGGATTTCAAGGCCACCATCGACAGTAAAAAGATCGAGAAAGTATACGCCACTGCCACCAGTGCCATGCGCAATGCCAGCAATGGATCTGCGTTGGTAGAGGAAATAAAAAATGAAACAGGCATACACATTGAGGTGATCTCAGGAACCAGAGAGGCTGAACTGATACATTTAGGAGCTAGCAAAG
>JABSPG010000332.1 GCA_013214445.1 Ekhidna sp.
TGCACAATCACATTGCCACCTTCTTTTGCATATTCGAAAAGCTCATCATTCTTGTAGGATAACCAATCTACTGTATTGAAGGCTCTGACACCTAGGATGATTGCATCATATTTTTTTAGATTGCCAGCCACTACGTCATCTTTTTTCAGTATTTCTACCGAATACCCTATCTGCTCGAGATTCTCAGGAATGGCGTCACCTGCGCCTTCAATGTATCCTATTAGTTCTCCTTCCCTTTTCAGATCTAACCTAACTACTCGAACCTTAGATTCAGGATATAGCGTCTGCTGTGGAATGTGATCATATTGGATAGATGAGATACCCTTATTATAATTTCGACCTTCGACCTCTAACTCTGCCTCCACAAAACCATCAGATGACTCTGCAGGTGGAGTAATACGAAATGAAAACAACTGTTCTGATCCTTTGATCTGCATGGCAAAATCACGGGAAGCTGGAGTGATCTCCCAACCATCCGGTGCATTAAGTCTTAGTTGACCTTTTACATCTGGTTTGCCGGCAATCACTCTAACATCAATTGATTTAGATTTCCCATCACCAAAAACAACCGAACCACCTGAAATATTTACCATTGCAGGAGGACCTATGGATAGCGGCTGAGTTACCTCCCCATCTACGGGATCTGTACGCTTAAATACCACTGGAACGTCTAGAACCAAAGACTGATCTCCAATTTTTATGGAAACTACACCAGAAATGGCTGGGTCATTTTCTGGTTTTCCAATCTGCAATTGGTCACTTACCTGATACATCCCAAGGCTGCTTTGCTCACTAAGCCAGTATGGATGAGAATATGTTGTGCTCCTTGGAATGACAAAATTCATTTCTGAAATAAACGATTTATTGTTTAGAAGCTTAGCGTTTAATTCAATAGGATTGGGACTGATCGATAGTTGAATTTGATCTACAGACATCACAATATCACTCCGATTGGTTATTTCCAATGCAATATCAATTGAATCACCAGGAGTATAATTAGGCTGGTCTGACTTAAGCTCTACATAGAGGCCACTTACAGCCACCAGAATATCGTCTATCTCCTTGCTCTTTATTTTCTTCCAGAAAGGATCATTGAGCTTGGATAGCTCTTTCTTTGCAGTCATTAAAGGTTCCACCACCTTTGATGGGTCTCGTTCATCATACAAATCAATGGCCTTATTTATGAAGAAAGCGACAGTCTCAGAACCTTCCACTCTTCCCCAAGAGGTATCTATACCTCCAAAAACTTCGCTCGTTCTATCTCCGCCCCACTGCTTTAAATATTCTATTTGATCTCCGCGTGATCCACTTGATCCAAAGCCTTGACTTTTATGCATACTTCTGCTCCTTGCTGCGATCTCAGTATATGACTCACCCAAAAGTGGATTGTACGCTCCAACATTTATTGTTGTAAGGTCGGTAGTATCCATCTCGTTTCTTCTGAACCACCACCATCCAGTATTCCAAAAAATTTTCTTGGGTGTCCAAACCTCAACCTCATCAAGTTGGTCATTGAAAGCATTTTTATCGCCACTTAGTTTAAAAGCTTCTCTTGCTAAAATTGCACTTGCTGTATGATGACCATGAGAAATTCCTTCGGAATTAAATCTTGTAATGATTACATCAGGCTTGAATTTTCTAAATGTCCATACAAAGTCTGCAAGCACCTGATCTCGATCCCAGATATTGAATGTCTCATCAGGGTTCTTTGAATATCCAAAATCATTTGCTCTGGAGAAAAACTGCTGACCTCCATCTGTTCTTCTTGCAGCTAAAAGTTCTTGTGTCCTGATTAGCCCAAGCTCCTCCCTGATCTGTGGACCAATCAAGTTTTGTCCACCATCTCCTCTTGTTGCCGAAAGGTAAGCGGTTCGCATAAGCTCTTCATTGGCATAATAGGCAATCATCCTTGTATTTTCGTCATCAGGATGGGCTGCAACATATAGGACTGTTCCTAGTACATTAAGCTTTTGAAGTTTTTGTCGAATCTCTCCGGGTCGATATTTCTTGGAGTTTTGAGCTTGGGAAATGCTCAAAAAAGAGATGAGCAAAATGCTCAAAAAGGACTTGGTTCTCATATATAGGTTAAAGTTCGACTTAGTTACGGGATAAAAAGCAGAAAGTTATCACAATTGTTTAGGTGGTCGAAAATGGTGACGACTTTACCATATTGATGTAGATTTATGCATCGCTGCTTATTGTAGATTTATGCTCAATACACCCAAAAAATATGTCGGAACTGAACTTGAAGGTGTATCCAGAGCACTTAACATTGGATTCATACTTATTACAATTCTCTTTGCTATTACGCTCATAAGGCAACTTAATCAGCAAGACTATCCAATTTCAATCGTACTACTTCTGGGAATTTTTTCCTCTCTAGGAACAAGAATCATTTTTCTTAGAGGTTTCTTGAAGCAGTCAGTTATGATTGTTTCTATTTTCTTCACCATTCTCCTCACAATCATTTGTTCACTAGGGAATGGCATCCACGATATTGGAATCACAGGTTTTCCAGTAGTAATTGGTTTTTCCAGCGTACTATTGGGTCAAAAACAAATGCTAGCTGCCTCGGTGATGAGTCTCCTTGGCTTAGCTTGGCTTGTGATTGGTGAGCATTTAAATCTTTTTGAGCCAATTCCAATAAAGCCCGGAGATGTAGGGGACTTCATCATCACTGGTGCAATGATCGTATTTGGTGGTTCTGTAGCTTTTAGCCTGACCACAAACATGAAGAATTCACTAAAGATTGTAACAAATGAAATAAAGATCAGTAAATCAGAAGGTCAAAAGCTAGTAGAAGAAATCGGTCAAAAGGAAGAAATTATCGTTGAAATTCATAAAACTGTGATTAACAGTTTAGATCAGCTTGAAATAATAATCAATGACCATGAAAGGACAGACCCTACCTCAAAATCTACTTATGAGAGTCTTGAGCGTAAAATACTGGTAATCAAAGCAGCTCATAGTCTCTTATTGGAAGATCAAAGTCCACTAATTCTGGACCTTAACCAGTTCACCATAAGGGTTTTAGAGGGTTTCAAGAGCAATTTAGACACCAAAGAAATTAGTATATCAGTAGATAGAATTAACTACCCAATGGGTGTGGATCAGGCAATCTATTTTGGAATATGCATGACTGAATTGCTGTTTAGAATCGATCAATCTAAACAAGACAGTATTTCATTGTCGATCTCTACAAGAGACAATGTGTTTCTCGAAATAGCAGCAAATGATCCGATTTGGATTGAAGAAGATGAAATGGTTTTGAACTTATTGACTCAACAACTGAAAGGCAGACTAAGCATTGACGGTACAAAAGCGTCATTAACATTTGGCTAGAAGGAAAAAGAATGAAAGTATCTAGATGGCTTATTTATGATGACAACCTCGACAACTACTCCATTATCGAGGTATCTAAGCTACTAAAGACATTCTTAGTCGTCATCCCCTTTGTATCGGTGATCCTTTCTGCTGTAAACTTCGCTTTGGGATTTAAGGATGTTGCGCTAACGATTCTGACTGTACCAGGCTTTTGTCTCTTTTCTTTTCTAGCACTTAGAAAAGAAATGATGAATTTATCCATCATCATCCTTATAACGATACTAATCGCAGCAAATACACTTGCCTGCGTTTTAGGGAATGGCGTTCATGAGACAGGAATAATAATGTTTCCAGCAATTGTCCTTTTCTCCAGCTTAGTCTTAAACGTACGCGGTGTAGTAGTTACAACGATTATCGTGCTAATCGGCTTAGCATATATAGTCTTTGGGGAAAAGTATGGTCTTTACCCCAGCAGAGAGGTCCCGCCTGTCAAGTTGATTAACTTGATAGTGGTAGAGATGATTGTGATCATGCATATTTTCGTGACCTATAGCTTCTCTAACATAACGAAGAAGAACCTAAGCCGAGTTAAGATTGAACTTCAAAATCAAGAGAAATACAAAGAAGAAATCGAGAATAATTTGGTTGAAAAATCAGAGTTACCACGTCAGGTTCATCACCGAGTAAAAAACAATTTACTTCTGATTAACAGCCTGATAGATTTAGAATCATATGGTAATCCAAGCGCTAAGAAAGGATTGAGTCAAATAACCAATAGCATCAACACTATCGCAAGGGCTCACGATCCATTGTACCATTCAGAGGACTACAAGCAAGTGGAAGTTGAACCATACTTGGAAACGTTACTCTCTAGCACTGCACAGAACACCAAAATAGACGACATTCAATACGAAATTCAGAATCATCTATTATTTCATCAGAAGGCACTTCTTCTTGGAGTGATCATACAAAGGATATCTAGAAAAATGTCAGACAATGAAGTAAAATCCTTGAAGATCAAGTTAGTGATGGAGGATATTCTCCTCAAATTGAAGATTGAATCTGAAAACCCTCATGGGATTTCTAGAACGGACTTAGGACTTGAAGAAAAACTACTGAAAAGGGTCCAAGGAAAAACTTCAATCTCAGAGCGAGACATTACTGTTACAATAGCCTCAGAAAATTAACCTAATTTACTGAAGTCTTTGACGTCAGCATCGGTAGTAAGAATTCGCTGAAAAATCCCATTGAGATCCTCGAAATCCCAAGGTTTGGTCACGAAATCATGGATACCAAAATCACCAATGGTCTCGTATAGATCTGCACGTTTAATAAATCCACTCAAGATCATTCTCTTAATGTGTGGATGTGACAAGAATACTCCTTTTAAAAGCTCCACACCCGACATATGTGGCATTCTATGATCCGTAACAATAAGATCAATTTTTTCCTTGTTGATGATCTCTAATGCTTCTTGAGGACCTAAGGCTGTATGCACGTTGTATAGTCGACGAAAGGTAGATTTAAACCCCCTTAGGTTAGGCATCTCATCATCCACATACAGTATGGTATACTCTTTTTCTACCCTTGCTGCTTGTCTGGCAGCACGTCTGGCAGCTCTGCGCTCGGCTCTTTCTTCTGCTGTGAGTGATTCCATGCTTTTTTAGGTTATCCTACAAAAATAAAAGATTTGTTCATAAATCCTATTTTTGAATAATTATAAGATGCAAACTCTTACTTTTATTGCTAGCATACTTCAGTTAGCCAACAAAATGGAAAAAACTGTTTCCTTTTTAAAGGAAGCCTTTCTTCCTGGTTACCTACTTT
>JABSPG010000333.1 GCA_013214445.1 Ekhidna sp.
GATCAGCGCCCTAACTTAGTTTTGCGATCGCAGACTCGTGAGGTGAGAGACTGATGGCGAGCTGCTATTTACAAGTGTCGAGTCCGGCAAGGGATTGAAAAACAAAATCAAATATTTCGAAGAAGTTATCATCCACAAAGTGGACTCCTTCGGTAGGGATATTGGTTTCTTGATAAGAAAGTATGAATGGGTGCCACCAAGGCAGCACACGCGTCATCTTTACGACCTCTGGAAACTCCTCCTTCATCGTTACGCCCATCATCCCAGATACATCGTAAGTCAGATGGTCAACTCCCTCTGCTTCATTGACGTAGCGTTTGTAAAGTCGGTGAATATGGGCTCCTTCAGCATGTTGTTTATCAAATTGGAGCTCATCGTGGATGTATACGAGTGCAAAAAGCGAACAGGTGATGGCAATGATTAATCCGACAAGATTGATTGCAAAGAAGGTTCTTTGCCGTCTCAGTGACCGAAAAGCAGTCACCAGGTAGTTGGTCCAGATTGCACGCATATTAGAAATTCGTTTTGGTTTCTTTTTAAAAATGAGCCTCACGAAACCTAGTGATTGCAAGCAATAGAGTAGGGTAGCTCTTACTTTCCCTTTCTGCTGAATATTCTCAAGATAGAGCTCCTCTAGATCCCCAGCAATTCCTTCTATCAGTTCCGTCTGACAGAACCTTGCTAACCATTTCAATGGCCATTTAGGAGGTCTTGGAGTGGGTGTCATAAAATGAGAAAGGCCAACCTTTAGTTATAGTTATTAATTAGTTTCGTAAATGTAGAAAAACTAAACAAGACTGTGAGGTGGTTTGTTTCGTATATGTCGATATACTATATGTGTCAGAATAATAAAACAGAGCTTGATTCGATTGAATTATATTTTCTAAGAATTGTGAATAGATTATTTTGATCTGTCAATGTTAATTTAGATTTCAACGTTACTAATTTGAAAAAAAGCCTTTGAAAATTTAGTAGGACATGAGCTCATTTAGAGAATCCTTTCGAAAAGCCATGGAGCAAGCGGAAAAGCAGAAACAGGAAAACACTGGGGTTGTTGTGCACCTGAAGTTTACACCATCAAGCTACTTGCTGGTAAGCTCTGGTATACTTGCATTTCTCTTTTTGTTGATTGTATTTGTCGGTCCTCATACCCTACTTAGCTCAGATTATAGAACAGTAAGAGGACAGTTTCAAAAGGAGGATCTGGTGTATATGGCGGGAGACCAAATGATTGTTCACGAAGATGATCGTGATTTTGGATACTCATACAAAAAGCGAAGCGGACCTAGAAAAGCTTCAAACGGACGAAGATTTCAATGGCAGGTAATCAGCTACAAAAAAGAAAATCCCAAAGAGTTTGTTTATGCCTTTGGTTTGCATGGCAATCTCAGTGATATCTCCAACCCTACTTTACATAATTTCTTGCTGATTGGTTTGATCTTACTCGCCATCTTGAATTTACTGTTTGCCCGATGGGCCTCCAGTAAGAAGGCTAAGAGATTCATGGAAAAATCGAATGAAGCTGGTGGAGATTAAAACCTAGTTCAGACAGGTTTATCCTTACTGAAACTGGTTATTTATGAAGGTGAATGATTCTGAGACCACTTCCAATATTAGTGCTACTAGGTAGGCAAGAGGCTTCAATCCAAAGACAATGAGTAGAGCAGCAAGTGTCATAGCAATTAGGGTTTATTTATTTAGATAAAGTGTTCTTTTTCTAAAACCCTACCATTAGCTTTTCAAGTAGCCCTCAGTATATTATCTCAATATTGGTAATGGTGCATTAATTGGTTTTGAATTTTCGTTGTGGCATTAGATTAATTTGTGATAACCAAAAAAAAACTAGCGACCTAGTAGAAGTACCCACTGCCCTTCATTTGAGCATTGGAAAGCGTTGGGGTCAGGTGGTGAACATTCATCTGAATAAGACCAACTCCTTGGCGGATGAAGGGATATCTGCAGATCCTCATCTCTAAGCCTAAGTGTAATTGTGATAGAATCTGTCCGAACAAAAACAAAATCTCCGGATCTTGCTCTAAGATTTAAAGAACTACTTGGTGGCCAAATTCTAATTCTATTCGAAGGGACGTTTTTGCTATCAATTTCAATGGTATTTTCATCAATACTGAGCATTTCGAAAGAGGCATCTAACCAAGGTTCACTGACTCCATCTAAACTAGATTGCACAAGTGTCCAATTTCCTTCAAAATGTGAAAGTTCGTTCTCTGCTGGTTTTGGACTATTCTCTTTACAATGAAAGGCAAATGAAGCAAGTGAAATAATAAAAAAGGACGGTAGGTGTTCCTTGACTTTTCGCAGTATTGAAAGAATAAATGTTTTGAATGATTGCATTCTTATTGCTTGCTGATTGTCGGAATGTAAAACTACGTTTGGATTTGTTTTTGGGGATCGAATTTGTCAGGAGTCCTCAACGAAAACAATTCAATCGGCAAGGAAGGTAGATCAATTGGATCCAGATAAGATTAGTTTTTCACTAACTCCCACATTCTCCCACATATATTTATTGTCTGTTCTATTTACCTTATTTGAGTAGAAAAATATTCCATTATCTAGCTTTTGTGAGCTTCTTTCTATTTTCATCGGAGATTTACTGATTTGAAAATGTATGCTTAGATAACTTATTCATTGATTATATCCTCTCAATGTTAACTTTTTTATCATTTGTGTATAAAAGTGGGAGAGAGTGGGAGAGAAATCAATAAAAGTGTTATGTTTGCTATGGTGGTTTATATTTTTCAAGGCTCAGTATGGCTTATTTTACAAGCGAGTATGAGTGTAAGTTGGATACTAAAGGAAGGTTGGTTTTGCCTGCAAAGATCAAGAGCAACCTTCCGGAGGTCTCCACTGCAGAACTAGTAATACGGAAGGGATTCGAATCTAATCTCATTCTGTATCCGATGGTTGAGTATAAAAAAATACACCATCAATATTCTTCTCTTAATGATAACAATCCCCGGGCTAGGAAGCTCAAGCGACTTTTCTTTAGAAGTGTCGAGCCGGTTATGATGGATAGTGCAAATCGAATTTTGCTGCCAAAATCCATGCTTGCTCATGCGAATCTGGAGAAAGAGGTGACGCTTGTGGGCATGGGGGATTACATAGAGATATGGAATCCTGAAGCTTTTGATCATTCTGCGGATGCGGATGAGAATGAGTATTCAGAGTTAGATCAGGAGTTTTTTGGAGGAGAGTAGGGGTAAATATCATAACTCTGTGATGCTGGCAGAATGCATTGAAGGGTTGGATATAAAACCAGGCGGAGTATATGTGGACGTGACCTTTGGTGGTGGTGGTCACAGTAAAGCAATACTTGATAAGTTGACTACAGGACACCTCATTGCTTTTGATCAGGATGCAGATGCTGAGCAAAATGCGCAACCGCTGGTTGATAGTGCCGGCAAACGTTCTTTTACATTTATTGAGTCGAATTTCAGGTACCTTAAGAAGTATCTCAGACTACATGGCATCACAGAGGTTGATGGCATCTTGGCGGATTTGGGAGTCAGCTCCCATCAGTTTGATGAGCCAGCGCGTGGATTCACCATCAGGGCAGAAGGTGTGTTGGATATGCGAATGGATCAAGCCGCAGCAAAAAGCGCCAAAGAGGTAGTCAATGAGTACGAAGAAAAGGATCTGATACATATTTTGAGTGCATACGGAGAGATCAAAAATGCAAGAACTCTTGCTAGAGAAATTGTAAATTCTCGGTATAGCCAACCCATCGAGACCAATGAGCAGCTAAAGGCAATCGCCATGAAAAACGCTCCCAAGGGTCGTGACTTAAAGTACCTCGCTCAGGTCTTTCAGGCCATTAGAATAGAGGTGAATGAAGAGATGGATGTACTCAAGGAATTTTTGACACAGGCAGGCGAGGTGCTAAAGGCAGAAGGCAGACTCGTGGTAATGAGTTATCACTCATTAGAAGATCGTCCGGTCAAAAACTTTATCAATAAAGGAAATATTAAAGGGTTCGATGAAAAAGACTTTTTCGGTAATCCGATCAGAATTTTTGATCCGGTAAACCGCAAGCCCATCGTTCCCACAGCGGCAGAGATTAAAGAAAACAGCAGAGCGAGAAGCGCTAAGCTGCGTATTGGCAAAAAGAGAAGTAAGTAAGTAGAGGTACTAGCCACTGGTTAGACTCAACACTTGCGACTCAAAAACTTGTAACGAACAAGAAATGAAGAACACCTACAAACTACCCCAAAAAGAAGAGCGAGGAGGCTTATTCCGTCTCATCAATCGATTTCTGCGCATGGATAGCTCCATGAGTGAGGTAATACATGTGCGTTTTCTTCCCCAGATTCTCTTTGTGGCATTCTTGTGTCTGCTTTATATAGGCAATCGTCACTACGCCGAGAAGAAAGTTCGCGATATCAACAATTTAGAAACAGAGGTTGAGGATTTGCGAGCAGATTACACTACCCTGAAAGCGGATTTTATGTATGAAAGCAAGCAATCGGAGGTAGCAAAACGAGCCTCGGAGCTCGGACTTAAGGAAAGTAAAGAATCACCCAAATTAATTAGGACTGTCAGGTAGTGAGTATCAAGAAAGACATAGTGCTTCGCGTGCGTTTTGCATTCATTCTTACCTTTTTGGTAGCTGGAATGGTGATTTATAGAATCGCTAAAATTCAGTATGTCGAAGGCGAAGAATGGCGCAGTATGGGCGAGTCCTTGGGGATTCAGGCAATGAATGTCAAAGCAACCCGGGGTAATATCTATGCGGATGATGGTAGCTTGCTAGCTACATCATTGCCCTTTTACCGTCTATCACTAGATCCTTATTTACCAGCGGATGGGTTATACAAAAATACTATTGATTCGCTCAGTTACCTCTTGGCTCGCTATTACAAAGATCTTACTCCCACACAGTACAAGAAGAAGATAGATGCAGCCAGGAAAAAAGGGAGAAGATATCTTATGCTCAATCGACAAGAGATTGGCTATCAGGATAAAAAACTCATGGAGAGTTGGCCTTTGTTCCGCGAAGGCCGCTTAAAAGGTGGAGTTCTATTTGAAAAAGTTGAGAAGCGATTTCTTCCATTCTCGCATTTGGGTATTCGAACCATCGGAAGTGTCAATGCCAACGATAAAGGAGTTGTTGG
>JABSPG010000334.1 GCA_013214445.1 Ekhidna sp.
GACCTGCGACATTATCAAATTGTATGTCATTTTTCATAGTTGAAGTGTTCTAATTGGTTAATTATTTCCTCAATTATAGGGTGGTCTACGATGGGTTTGCGAGTTAGGTAATTTGTTTTTTTACTTTTTCGGTGACCTTGATAATGATTGAAATAGTAGTTTAAATCAAATAAACGTCAGACTTAGATTCATTTGAACCCAGTAAGGCCTTGCTCAGCAAGCCAATTATTTCCCAGCTAAAATTTTTATTGATTTATTGATATCTAGGACAAATGCATCATTTAAATCTCCGTCCTCAAATCCCATTTTTAATTGCTTCGAATCGTTCTGTAAGCTGATTGATGGTTTCAAAAGCAAAATCTACCTCCTCTTTCTTGATCTGACTAGGAGAAGTCATAGACTCTTCCCTGTAGTCTACATAAAACCCCCTCAATCTATTTTTCTCCGCATCTAACCACCAGTCTAGCCGCTCACTCATCCCTGAAAGGGCATCTATATAGTACTTCCCCATATTCACCCAATGACCTAAAGTATCAAGAAGCTTTACACCAGTCTTCTTTATAGGAGGAGCATCCTTGGGATCTAGATCAAGAATCTTAAAAAGCTCAAAAATAGATGCGAACTCATGCTTTCTTGAATGATTGTAGAATGCTTTTCTTATATCATTGATTTGAAGTAACTGAACTCCTTTACTAAATAGGTAGACGATAATACCTTTGGTCAATTCCTCAGTCGAAGTGATAGCAAGTGAAATAGCAATCCCATATTTATTGTTCACGTAAGCTTGACGACTAACCTCTAGTAAATCATGAGAATTTGAGTGTAGCTCGTTATAGAAAACCGTAAGCTGCTGCTTATCTAGATCCTCTAAATACAGTTTTTTACTCACCTACCTATACTTCTTAAAGTTCTCTGCCTGTTCAAATATTTCCTTGTAGACCTCATCACGATCCACTGGCGGATAATCGAACTCCGCTAAAAGGATAATCAAGTCTACTTTGAGCTCTGCTTTGATGTCATCTCTCTTATCCCAATCCGTATATTTAGCCTTGTCATCAACCACCGACTTCACCTCCTTAGCCAATGGAATTAACTGGTCTTCAGGATAATCAAAGTCGTACTTTGCTGCCAGTGCTTTTAGAATATCATAAAAGGACTTCTCTTCAAAATCAATCCCCAAATCCATAAATGAGCCCTTCTCTTCTCTTAGCTCATATATGACATTGAGAATCTCCTCAGTAAACTCCTCCAGGACGTCACTGGTCAATGTATCTGGTTCACGCTCATTGTAGCGATCTACCATCGACTTCATCTTCTTGGAGAAATCAATTCCCTTAGTCTTGTTTACTTTCTTGAAGTCCTCGATGGCCTTAGCAAGTAGTTGCTGAAGTAGCTTAATTTTGGTATTGGGCAGTTTGATCTTTTCGATCTTAGCCAGGTAGTCATCATCAAATAGATCCTGCTCCGTCTCACCATCGTCTCCTAGTTTGAAGATCTCCTCTACCCCATCACTCTGAATGGCTTCCTTTACCATCTCCGTCACCCTGGCATTCATCTGAGAGATATCGGGTGCATTCCCCTTGGTTAGCTTAAAGACAATCGATCGGACAGCTAGATAGAAATGAATCAGGTCCTTTTCATCTTGGTCAAATGCTTCACTTCCAGAGCAGATGTCGTAGGCAGCTTTTAGACGCTTGACAAGGTGCATAAACCGCTTCTCTAATTCCTGGGTCAGCTGCACAAACTCAGCGGCCATATTCAGCGACTGTAGTTGCTCCAAAGGAGATCCATTGAAGTACTTCGAGCTGTCAAACTTGTGGAAGATCTTACCCAACAAGTCCAGATGATCCTTCACTACTACAATGGACTGTTCTATATCTTCAAAGTTCTGGCTATCCGCTTTATTGTAGTGCGCCAGTGCCAGATTCATTTGCTTTTTGATGCCTATGTAGTCAACAACTAAACCTTTTTCCTTACCCTCGTATGTTCGATTTACTCGTGAGATCGTCTGAATCAAGTTGTGCTGCTTGATGGGTTTGTCGATGTAGATGGTATCCAAAAACGGCACATCAAACCCAGTCAACCACATATCAACTACAATGGCAATTTTGAAATTTGATTTCTCATTTTTGAACTGAGTATCTAATTTCTTTCTGTCTTCTTTAGTCCCCAGCAGATCCCAAAGTGCTTTCTCATCATCTTTGCCTCGTGTCATGATCATTTTGACACGTTCGATTGGCTTGATTTCTTTCTTTTCCTTATCGGTTAGTTCAGCGCCTTCTTCCGCTGCTTTGATAACATTCCATTCAGGCCGAAGGTCGATGAGTTCTTTGAACAATTGATAAGCAATCGGACGACTGCTACAGACAAACATCGCCTTACCTTTCACTGTAGAACCTTCTGCTACCCTTTCCTCATAATGCGCTACGAAATCCTCTGCCACTGCTCGGATTCGATCTGGGTCGCCAATGATGGCATTCATCTGCGAAGTAGCTTTTTTGCTTTCTTCTATCTGGTAATCATTAGCCCCATCTTCGGCACATTGGGCATAGTAAGCCTCAATTTCTTTTAGCTTGTCATTGTCTAGCAGAACTTTGGCGGCTCTGCCTTCATAAACGATTCGCCTTGTGATTTCATCCTTGACTGACTCTGTCATGGTATAGGAATCTACTACTTCACCAAAAACATCTAAAGTGGCGTCAATCGGTGTACCAGTAAAACCCACATAAGTAGCATTGGGCAAAGAGTCATGCAGGTATTTGGCAAATCCAAAAGTCTTGGTCACTCCTTTGTCAGTCACTCTAACTTTCTGATCCAGATTGGTTTGACTTCTATGTGCCTCATCAGAAATACAAATCACATTGGCTCGATCAGTCAGTAACTCCGTATCTTCTGTAAACTTGTGAATGGTGGTCAGAAAGACACCACCACTTTGTCTTCCCTGAATCTTCTCTCTTAACTCTGCACGACTCTCTACACTGATCACATTGTTGTCTCCAATGTAGCCTTTGGCATTAGTGAACTGTGCGGAAAGCTGGTCGTCTAAATCTGTCCTGTCTGTGATCAACACGATCGTTGGGCTTGAGAAGTGGACACTTTTCATCAATAGGCGTGACAGAAAGAGCATTGTAAAGCTCTTGCCACATCCTGTAGCGCCAAAGTACGTCCCTCCTTTTCCATCTCCTTGTGGCTTTTGATGCTTGATGATGTTATTATACAACTTGGTCGCAGCATAGTATTGAGGATAGCGACAAACAATCTTCTCGTCCTTTTTCGAGCTATCAGGTATGTAAATGAAGTTTCGAATGATGTTTCTCAATCGATCCTGCTGAAACATACCATGCACCATTGTGAACATGGAATCAATGCCGTCTACTTCTTCCTTATCATCTCCAGTGATCTTCCGCCAGGCATAGAAGAATTCATAAGGAGCGAAAAATGAGCCTGCTTTATTGTTTACCCCATCACTGATTACACAGAATGCGTTGTACTTAAACAGTTCTGGAATGTCTTGTTTGTATCTAGTGGTAAGCTGGACAAAAGCATCATGAATGGTTGCTTCCTCTCGAATGGCGCTTTTAAATTCAAATACAACTAACGGTAGACCATTGATATATAAAATGCCGTCTGGTATTCGCATTTCATACCCGGTGATTTCCAGCTGATTGACGAACTTGAAAATGTTTTGATGTTTGCCATAGTTTACTTCCGGGTCGGCAGCAATCGTGAGTAAATGCTCTGGGTCAGAAGCAAACTGCTTACTAAGGCCGCTATAGTCAATTAACTGGATATAAAGGTCTTTCTGAGAGCGATCTTCACGTTTCAGGATAAATCCATCTGATACCATTTTCATGATGGCTTTATTGCTTTCATATAGGTCTGAAGCCGAATACGTTTCTAGCTGACGAATGATCTGGTGGATTTCTCCCTGTGAGATCTTTTCCGTTTTGTATTTCTTGGAAAGGAACGACTCCAGGTCTTCTTTGATCAATACATCCTGAGGCGTTCTGTTTATAGCTTCACCCGGCACATAAGGGATTTGTTCTTGACCTAGTAAATCAATAAAGGCTTTTTCTAGTTGTGCTTCGGTGAATTTATTCATTGATTCAGGTTAATACTCCATTCAATAGTTTTCATACGTTCTGAAACTCTCTGGAGGTCAGCAGCTATATGCGCTGCATCTGGGAGGTCTCCATAGACCAAACTGGCAAAGTCACCATTATATGTAGCTTGTAGTTCAGACCAAGTTTCATCCACGTTGTTGAAGATTAATGCTTCTGATGGGTGATTCACCAGCCAATCATTATTGTTTCTATAACTGTCCACATCATCATTTCCTACTTTTAACAGCATTTTTTCAAAAGCTACGCTTTCAAAAAATTCAGCAACTTCTTCGAGCTTAAGCAATGAGTGGATATCGTAGGTATGCCTGATTTTGTTTCTTAAGCTACCTATTGGATCTTCTTCGTAGGAAAATCGAACGAGGCTCATGATCTTTTCACAAATCGTTCGTTTGATGTCCAGCACATTTATTGTAAAAGGCAAAAGTTGATTTTCTTCTGCTAATTTTTCCTGTCCTTGAGCTATCATCATATCGTAGATGAAGCTTGAAATATCCATCTCACTGTAAGGTTCGAAATTTCCCAACATAGATGCTTCCAAAACAATAAAATCTCTCACTTGGCCGAAATTGCCTTTGAATATTTTAGGATATTCATGAGCTGTTTTTCTCAACCTACCACTTTTACTAGTAAGGCCATCCTTATCTACTTCTTCAATAACGTCCCCAACAACCTTTGAAATGGATTTTATCTTTCGAGTGAGTGAATTACCTGACTCTCCTTCTTCGCGTAGTACCACTAAATCAATGTCTTCAGAAAATCGCTCGATAACCTTATGACATTTTGATAATGCTGTTCCTCCTTTGAAAATGGCAAACTCTTTGCAATCAGAAGCAAAAACAGTTTTCAGGGCATAGGTAACCCAGTAATCTTTCTCTATATAGATTTCAAGCATGTCCAGCTGCTGAGCTGTAGCCGTCACCGCATCCCTAAAAAGCGATATATTATCATGTAGTTTCATGAAATTTGCCAAGCTGGGGCCGTAGGTAAATTAGTAAGCAATC